>PLDE01000053.1 GCA_003135035.1 Candidatus Dormiibacterota bacterium
CCGGAGGTGATCTTGCTGAGCGAGCTCCCGAGTCGCCCGCTGAAGAGTCCCCTCGAAGTCGCGATCGCCACCAGCGCCGGATCGCTTCCGGAGACGGCAGCGGCGTGCGGCAATCCCGTCACCGGGGGAAGTCGGAGGACGGTTCCGCCAGCTGAGACCTCGACCAACTGGCCGCGACTGAAGCCGACCACACCCAGGCGGCCGGCAGCAGCCACCGTTAGGGCAGGACCGAGCTTGGGCCCTAGACCCGAGGGCAGCTGCAGAGGCCTGAATCTGGACGTGCTGGGCGAATACCAACCGGCGACTCCTTCTGAGATGGCCAGAGTGATCGGTCCCTGGTTTGAGGCAACCGCCGAGATCGACGGTGTTCCGGGGGGAGCCGCCACCCACCAGCCTGCCGCCGCCGCGGCCGGAGCCGTCGACAACAGGAAGGTCAGGCCCAGTGCCAGAAGGGCGCCGAACAACGCCCGCCCAACCCCGCTCACCGGCTATTGACCATAGAGGCCGCTGACGATGGCGGCCAGCAGGAACAGCTCAGCGACCACGTGGACCACGACCGCCGGGAGCAGACTCTCGCTGCGCTGGGTCATCCAGCCCCAGATGAGGCCGAGCAGGATCACGATCGGGATGAGACTGTCCGCCGGACCCTGGTACTGGACCGCGATATGGGCAATTCCAAAGATCAGCGCCTGGACAACGAGCGCCGCCCTGCGGGAATGCTGGCGCTCCAAGGCGGAGAGCAGAACGCCCCTGAATTGGATCTCTTGAGCAATGGCGCTGGCAGTGTTGGCCACGCCCAGGGCCAATGCCGCAGATCCTCCAAAGGACAGCAGCGGTATCCCTTCTCGGCCGATTAGCGGGCCGGGGAGGACGAAGGCCACGATGAGGAACAAGAGAGAGACCGAGATCGCCATGAGAACCGGGACCCGTCTGGGCAGGACCAAGAGGCGGATGCTCGGCCGCGGCTTGGGGGTCAAGTAGTGAAAGGCGGCGGCCATGACCAGGGCCAGCAACAGCCAGGCGACGCCCGCCCAGGCGTTGCGGGCCAAGCCGTAGGGGGCGCCGAGGAAGGCGGGCAGCGGTCCGCCAAATCCAACTAGCCAGAGCCAGCAGGAGTACGGGAGGGTCAGGGTGAGCAGAGCCAACGTCATCGGCGCGACGGCGCGCAGGGATCGAATCAGGAGAGCCGCCACGCCGAGCGCCGCGAAGTAGCCAGTCAGCCGCCAGAGATCCGGGTCCACGCTCTGGGGATCGCCGAAGAGGCGAGGCAGCAGCATGGTCCCGGCAGCACCACTCAGAACCGCTAGCAAGCTGCCCCAGGAGCGGAGCAGGGCCCGACCCGGCGGCAGACGATGGAGAGCCCTGCTCCGCATCATCCCGGCGATCACGACCGGAGGTCGACCGGGAGCGCCTAGTTGGTCGAGGAGTCAGGCTCTCGGGTGGTAGCGGCCGAGGGAGCTTCGGAAGCGCGCGCGACTGGCGGAGCTGCAATGTCCGCCCCCTCCTCGTCCTCGCCTCTGATCCGATCCACCAAATCGTAGACCCGATCCTGGACAGTCCCTGAGAAGAGGAAGGCGACACCAGCCGCTGCCAGCAGCCCCCCGGCCAGCCAGGCCTTGGACCGGTGGCGACGCTTGCGCGGCGGATCGATCCCCGTCTTCCGCAGCGAGCTCTCGACCCGCTTGCGAGTGTCGTCGGGAAGTGAGTTGGTGGCCTCGTAGGCGGCCTGGATCACCAGTTCGACGAACTCGGCAGATCGGTCCTTGGCAAGTTCGAGCACCTCGGTCGCGCGTCTCTGGGCCGTGTCTGCCGCCGGCTGGACCGCCGTCGCGATCCGGCTGGCTACCTCGGGAACCTGCTGGGAGACGGCGCTCAGGGCCGGCGCAACCGCGTCGCCGGCGCTCTTGACGCCGCTCCCGATCACCTCAACAACCGCTCCCGCTGCATCGCCGGCGGTGGTTCCAAGGCGTTCGATGGGTCTCTGCTTCTGGCGAAATTTCACGGCACGGCCTCCTGACTGCTGTCCCCTCCGAGTGTAGCCACGCCCGCAGCCAACACCACCCTGGGATGTGGAAACTCGTCGCGCCCAGGGTCCGAATCACTGATCGGCAGGGGGCCAACCGGGAGGGAAGTGCTGCAAGGGACCGTGCCCCGCCCCCAAGCCAGGGGCAGCCGCAATGGCCGCCGTGACGTAGCGCTTGGCCTCGCGAATGGCGGCCAGCGGATCTCGCCCGAGGGCCAGCTGAGCCGTTATCGCTGCTGAGAAGGTGCACCCGGTGCCGTGCGTATGCCTGGTCTCCAACCGCGGCCCACCGAGGCGGGTGACCTCCCCTCGGTGCAAGACCAGGTCAGCCGGCTCTCCCGGAGCGTGGCCACCTTTGATGACCACAAAGGCAACACCCAGCTCGGCGATGGCTTGCCCCGCCCGGATCGCCTCAGCCTCGTCCCCGACCGGCAGCCCCGAGAGTGTGGCCGCCTCGGGCCAGTTCGGAGTCACCACCAAGGCAAGGGGGAGGAGGTCGCGCCGCATGGTCTCCACCGCATCTTCCTCGAGGAGACGGTGCCCGCTCTTGGCCACCATGACGGGGTCGACCACCAAAGGACCCCAGCTGCGCTCGCTCAGCTCTTGACAGACCAGCTCGATGTGGGCCGCCGTGAGCAGCATGCCGGTCTTGGTGGCAGCCGGGCAGAGATCGGGGTCGAGCACCTGGAATTGGGCGCGCACGAAGTCCAGAGGCAGGGGATGTATGGCGCCAACCTGGAGGGTGTTCTGGGCGGTCAGCGCAACGGCGACGCTGACGCCATACACGCCAGCGGCCGCGAAGGTCTTGAGATCGGCCTGGATTCCCGCCCCGCCGCCCGAGTCGGTGGTAGCAACAGTCGCGGCGATTGCGGTGCTTCGTTCCGCCTGGCTCACCCTAGAGACCGCAGAGCTGGATCAGCGGGTCGCGCTGTCCGGTTACCGTTGGCGCGGGTCTTCTCCCAATGCCGGGCCAGCCAGTAGGCCAGACCCGTCACCGAGACTCCGACGAATCCGGATATGTCAGCCGGCTGGCCGGCGAAGAGGTGCTGGGCCAGGGGCGAGACGAAGCCCCACTCGCCCGGAGGGGGCGGCTCGTTGAAGAAGAGCAGGGTCGCCAAGGTGCCAGCGGCGAAAGCGACCATCACCGGCCAGCGAAACCCTGAGCTGTACCAGTAGCCCCGGGGCAGGACGAGATCGCGGGTGCGAAGCTCGCGGCGGCGCCCCAGCGTGTCCAGGATCACCAGCACGCCCCAGGCGGGGAACCACACGTAGGTGATGGTGAGGAAGTCCACGTAGTTTCCCTGGAAGCCGACGCCGGCGAAGAGGACCAGCGCCGCGATCAGGCCCCCCAGCACGCCGACCGCCGTCGCTGCCGCCCAGCGACGGATCCGGATCCCGATGGCCAGGGCGCAGAGGGCGGCGGAGTAGACATTGAGATAGTTGGAACTGAGCTCAGCCACGATGATGAAGGCGGCGAAGCAGTAGCCGAACCAGACCGGCACGCTGTCCACGATCAGGTTGGGGAGCAGCTTGCCCGGGTCGATGGTCTGAATCGCCGCTCCCAGGAGGCCGCAGATCACCAGACTGGCCGCGCTACCACCGCCACTGGCCAGCGCCACCCGCAACCCCGAAGCGTCGAGGGGCAGGTATCGCGAGTAGTCGGCGGCGTAGGTGACCCAGGAGACGATCAGGGCAAAGGTAAGCGTGAAGCCGAGCGCCATGGCCGCCAGGTGAGGGCCCAGGGCAAGGTGGCTCTGGAGGCCGAGATGCCAGCGGGAGAGGGTGAGCACGGCGAGGACGCAACAGACGACGAGGAAGGCGGGCACCTGGATGTGCTGGAAGACCGAGATGGTGCGGTGGCCATAGACGGCGACCAAGAAGGACACGCCGGTGACCGCCACCAGTAAGAGGGGTGCGGCGAGAGCGGGGGCGGAGTGGAGGATGGGTAGGGCCTTGGTGGTAGTGACGGCAATGGCGCAGTCGTAGGCGAACCATCCGATCGCGATCAGCATGGTCAGCAGTCCGCCGACGACCGCCCCGCGACGGCCGAAGACCATCCGCGACTGGACAATCTGGGTTGCTCCGCTGCGAACTCCGGTGATGCTCAGCAAGCCCAGGAAGGCAGCCCCGGCGAGGGCTCCGGCGATGAGCACCAACGCCGCATCCCAGAATCCCAGCCCGGCCGAGGAGATCAAGAGGGCACCCGCGAATAGCGAGAAGAAGTCAGAGAGAGCGCCTGCCCAGATGAAGAAGAGTTCGCGGGGCTGCCCCTTGCGTTGCTCCGGAGGCACCGGTTCCAAGCCACGCAACTCGATCCGGAGGAACTCGTCGTCGGGCACCTGCCCCGAGTTCGGGGCCATCCGCTTCTCGGCCGGCGACACGCCCGCGCTGGCTCCTTCTGCCATGGTCGCGCTCCTCTAGACCGTGCCTGATCTCCAGGGATTTGGCAGGTCGAGGCTTCCCGACGCTGGTACTAACCAGATCCGGTCATCAGGGTTGGCGATGTGCCTCTCAGCGCCCTGCCGGCGCACCCCTAGCTGAGAGCCGTGCTCCCAGCCGCGAGTATAGGCCCCGGTCGGAGACCGGGCCCCCGGGCGCTAGGCCGGCTGGCCGTCATGTCGATAATTGCCGGATGCCGGACGATCCCCTCACTTTCACCGCCCGTTGGCCGGTGCGCCAGTACGAGGTGGATCGCCAGGGTCACGTCAACAACGCGGTCTACCTGAACTACGCGGAGGAGCTCTCGTCCCGCCACTCTGAGGCGCTGGGATTCGGCCAGGAATGGGCCGCCAGCAAGGGGGGCGCCTGGGTGATTCGGCGTAATGAGATCACCTACCACCATCCGGCGCGCTTCGGCGACCAGCTCGAGCTCACCGTTAGGGTCGAGTTGGTCAAGGGCGCCCGTGGTCAGCGTCGCACCACCGTGGTCTTGGTCCCCGAGGGCCGGCTGGTGGCCGAGATCTTTACCGAGTGGGTCTGGGTGACCGTTGACGGCGGTCGACCAGCTCCCGTCCCTCGGGAGTTGGTGGAATTAGCGGCGGAGGCAACGGCCGCGACCCTGCGGCAGCGGACCGTGACCGGAAGCTAGACCAACCTCACCACAGGCTGCCCATCTGAGCCCACTCTCTGACTTGGCAGCATTGGCGCCATGCCAGAAGGGTGCTGGATGTCGCAGGTCTAAAACAGCTTCATCCGACGACCCTCGATGCGCAAAGCCACTGCTAGCATTTGTGAGCCATGGCTGGTCGTACCGACCTTACGATCCTCATGCCTTGTCTCAACGAGGCTGAGACGATCGGGGCCTGCATTGACGAGGCCAAAGTCTACCTGGCCAGCCACCAGGTGACCGGCGAGGTCCTGATCGCCGACAACGGCAGTAGCGACGGCTCGGTGGCCATTGCCATGGCCCGGGGAGCCCGGGTAATCAGTGTTTCCGCCCGCGGTTACGGGAGCGTACTCCGCAGCGGGATCCTCCGGGCCGAGGGCAAGTGGATCATCATGGGCGACGCCGACAACAGCTACGACTTTGAACACCTGCAAGCCTTCGTGGAAGCGCTCCAGGGCGGAGCTGATCTGGTCATGGGCGATCGCTTCGCCGGGGGGATCGAACCAAAGGCAATGCCCCCGCTGCACCGCTACCTGGGGACTCCTGTACTCAGTTGGCTTGGCCGCAGAATCCTGAAGTCCAAAATCCACGACTTCCAGTGCGGGCTACGGGGACTGAGGCGTGCGGCCATGTTGGAACTCGATCTCCAATCGATGGGCATGGAATTCGCTTCGGAGATGGTGATCAAGGCGGAACGAGCCGGACTCCGGATTGAGCAAGTCCCCACAACTCTGCGGCCCGACGGTCGCTCCCGCCGACCGCATCTGAATACTTGGCGGGATGGATGGCGCCATCTCCGGCTGTTGATGGTCTACGCGCGGCAGTCTCATTACCTGGTTCCTGGGATCGGAGGACTGACGCTGGGGATTGTCCTGGAGGCACTTCTGATCCCCGGCCAGTTGTTTCTCGGTCCCATCCGCCTCGCCGTGGGCACGTCGATCATTGGCCTACTCCTCTGTCTGGTGGGAACCCAGATCATCTTTCTCGGAGTAGCGACCAAAGACTATGCCCAGCGCAATCAATACTCGGACTGCCCGGCCTGGAGATACGGGAACTTCTTCACCACCCAGACGATCTTCCGAATCAGTCTGCTTCTACTGACCGTCGGCGGTCTGGGACTTCTTCATGTGATCGCCCTCTGGGACGCGAACTCCCTGCGCTATCTCAGTACCGCGTCCATCACTGGGATATTCGTTCCGGTGGCCACGGTTCTGGTTATCGCCAGCACCGGAGTCTTCACCGTCCTCATGTCCGTCCTCGATGAGCCGGCCGGCCGCATGTCGGAGTCGGAGCTGCGGACACACATACGCGCCCACTCCCGACCAGTGCAGTTGGTGGAAGTCAGTGTCGCCCCGGTGCTCGTCGGCAGTTGGCCCACCTAGCGGTCTCTCTACCCTTCACCGGGCTCTTCTGCTCCGGTACCACCTTTGGTCGGCGCTCCCCTGGTAGACGGCTGGGCTCAGGTCCCGCAACTCCGCAATTCCAGATCGCTCAGAGGAAGATCAGCCACGTCCGCAGCACGATGGATGAAGGACCGACACTGAGAATGCACGCGGGGCGTCTGCTGATACCGCCACTCGTCGGTCCTAATCGTGAAGGCTCCCATCACAGCTACCAGCACCACCGCCATCACGGCAATTACCCCGACGGCCGCAGCTGGCCGCTTGAGCCGTTGGCGACCCAGGTGGATGAGCGGTAGCAGCAGAAGAGGGAACAAGGGTAGGAAATACCTTCCCTCCACGCCACGGACCAAGTGGGCTCCAATCGCCGACCACGACACGTACATGCTCTCGACCACTAGCACGGAAATCACAACGACAGTGACTAGCCCCCACCCGGAGCGGAGCCGGCGGGCACGGTCGTCCACTCCATCAGGCATCCCCGCCAGGCAGCTGGCGGCAACACCGAGAAGGAGCGCCAAGCTACCGATTAGGTACGTCAGCCACGGGTAGAAGTAAATCCAGCCAAAGTAGCCGACAAAGCCGACCAGTTGAAACGCAAACGTCTGCACGATGTACCACAGCCTCCTCGCCAGAATCCCGACCGACTCCAAGGGATGGTGGAGCTGCCACAGCACCTGCCGCCCGGGATGTACGCCGCGCGGTAACCAAGATGCGAACCCGTGAGTCAAGCTCCACCAGACAAAAATCATGGCCAGTAGCAAGGCAGCTACCGCAGACGCCGTACCCTTCCGGAACAGTCGAGAAGCAACTCGCCCATCAACCGACCTGGGCCAGGAGGCGGTCAGGGACAAGAGAATTGTTGGTGCGTAAACCGGACTCGTTGTGGTCAACACGGCACCGATAGCTTCTAGGACCACCAGTCGGACCCAGTAGCTCCGCACCGTCTCCGGGCGCTGAAGCCAGGATCTCGTTAGCAAGGCGATGAACAGGATGCCCAAGGCTACTAGGACACCGTCGTAGGAGCCACCCCACTGGAGCTGGAGCGTGCTCGGCAGCCACAGGACGATCAGGAGCAGAATCTTGCCATACGGGGCGGCGCGCAGCGCTACGTATCCGATGGCAATCACAACGACACCGTTCAAAACTTCCGACATGTAGTCCGCGGTGAGCCAGGAGAGATTTAGGACCCGGGCTATCTCTAGTGCCAGAACCTGCGGAAGAAACGTCACTGGTCCGTACCCGAGGGTAAAGTTGGGACTGAGAGGAGACGGCCAGTTTCCGCTTCGTAGGAACACGGTGTGTCCCACGCCCTTCAGGGTGCTCGCTTCGGCAAACAGCTGGGAGATGGAGATCTTAGAAAGGCCCGCACTCTGGAGACGAAAGAGCCAGAATGTATGCACCATCGATAGTGGCAGCCAATCGCCTGGCTTACCATCGTGGTAATGACGCTGGAACAGTTCGCCAACCGTGTACAGGTAGGCATGGCCGATTTGAGAAAACGAGTCGCTGACGATGTAGGGGAGCACCGCCCAGAGATACAATCCACCCAGCGCCAGCGATATGAGCAGGTACAGATTGGGCACGTTTAGCCGGTTACCCCACCTGCCCGGGCTGTCGATGGAGCCGGCCACTTAGCTCAGGTCCTTGTCGCCGGCGCTGAGATCACCAACTCCGGAGTTGGCTAGGCCGTAGAGGGAGTCGGCAGACATCGGCATCCGCAGTCCCAACGTTTCGGCGAGACGCAGGCAGGTCCAGACCGGACGCCAGGGTACTGGCAGCAGCAGGTGGCGTGGTCCAGCCAGCTGACGGAGAAGTCGAATGAAGACAACGGGAGGACCATCGACGACAGTCCGTGTCTCGGATCTCCAGTCTGTGGCAGCGGCCAGTGCTACTGTCGCCTCTTGTAAGGACCGGGCCGACGTTGTGTACTGCCGGGACTGAGCAGCGGGCACTGGGATCACCGGGAACCGTGTCAGTTTGCTGAGTTTACCCATCATGCCGCCCGAGGCATCCCCCCACACCAGTCCAGGGCGAATGACCACCCCGCCGCGGGCGAGAGTGATCGACTCGGTAGCGAGCTTGTTGAGAGCATAATCCTGTCGGCTTCCGGGCTTGGCAGCGATCGAAGAAACCAATATCTCGCGACAGTCGGTCGGGACGCTCGTCAGCAGGGTCCTTGATCCCCCGACATTGACGGCCTTTGACTGGCGCGGGTCCCTGAGGCTGAAGTCGTAGGCGGCGTGAACTAGGCAGTCTATGGACGTCGCTCGAGGAGGCAAGGTAGCGCCCGCTAAGCTCCACGGCAACCAGTCGACCTGAGCAAGCTGGGGGTCACGGCGACTAAGTCCGAAGACCTGCCAACCGTTTTCGACAAAGGCCCGACAGATCAGACCGCCGACGTAGCCACTGGCACCTGTGACGGCCACGCTGGGCATGTCAGATATCCAGACCTAGGGACTCCGAAGCGATCCGGTGCGCGTTCGCCATTACGGTCAGCAAAAACCCGGTCGGGGCCAGGGTCGGGAAGGTGGCGGCATCGATCAGGTGGACCTTGCGCCATGGCTTTATCCGGCCAAAACGATCACTGACCATATCGTTGCCTTCCTCCGGCGAGTAAGGAAAGCTTCCTCCCCAGTGGTAGCTTCTTCCCGCGGGCGACACTTTGGCCGCAGGTACCAAAGGCCACATGTCAAGCGTACGGCTGGCGCTGAGTACGGATCGCAGCACACGGCGCACGTTGCGATTGGCCAAGGATAGACGCGCGCCGGATAGGGAAATGGCGCTCTGACTTCCACCGCCGCCGGCCGGAGCTCGCTCTACTAATAGACGAGGCGACTGGTCGGAGTTTAAATAGACAATGCCCACAGAAAGATGCCGTACCAGCAGTTGGCGAACAGCAGCCGATTTGCTGAGCAGGGTCGGCAGCGCCCCGACGAAGGAGGGGTCGTAAGGGTAGAACTGGAGAAAGGCTTCACTTGGCGTACCTGCGGCAATCATGATGGCCGCCTGCGCGACCGTGAACGCCGGCTGGGCTTGAGGGTTCGGGACTGGACGTCTCGACCATAGCGGGATGATCACCTGACGGGTCTCGAGCAGGGATGCGCGCTTGATCCCTGGTAGGGAGTTGAGAACGATCCGCGTCGACCCAATTGCGCCGGCACCCACAAAGATCCTGTCAGCCACGAACCGCTTGGGGGCACCGTCCACGGTCATCGCCTCGACTGCTGGCTGGCCGCCGGGGCGCTCGGAGATGGAGATTGCGAGGGTATTGCTGTAATAGCGAATTTGACCCTTGGCGATCCATCGTTCAAAGAGCTGTCTGGTGGAGAACAGCAGATCCCACACACAACCGCTGTTGCAAAGTCCGCAGGAGAGGCACTGGTTGGCATGAAAACAGACGCGGGCGGCGCCGGCAACTAGGTGCTTACGTTGCAGTTTCTCACGGGACCGGGCGCTTGCCGCCAGCATGCGGCGGCTTCTCTCAGCTAAGGGGGGCAGTTCAAGAAGGTCGCCGTAGAGCGGCAGTACAGTTGCTAGCTCGTCGTCTCGACCTGCCAGAGGAATGACTTTGACGACATCCTGATAGGCGGATGCCATGGTCTTCCCTTCATCCGGCCATAAGGCCAATGCCCGCTTTGTGAAGGGATAACCTTGAGCTCCCCAGACATTACTGAAGCCGCCGAGGGCACCGGAGATCGCCTTGACGTGAGTGCCGCCCTCCCAACTCACCCCCGTCATCTGGCCGAAGTTGTCGAATGGGTAGGTTGAGCCGAGTACCGACTTCTCCGGCAGGACCTCTCCGTTCTGGGCCTTGGCGACAGCCGTCACTGCCCTCCAGTCAGCATCGAGCCACTGCGACGGAAGGGAGGCTCGTAAACCCTCCGCGCGAGCCCGGTTTGCCTCGGGCAGCCGGGCTCCGACATCGATCACGGTGATGGCGAGGTCGGGCTGATCCAAGAGCCGAAGAATGCAGCCAGCTGCGGCCGGACCTGAACCGATGACGAGGGCCGTTCGCACCTGGGCAGTCTAGCCCGCACCCATTCGAACCTTGATTTGTCGAGGTTCAGCGCCGAGGTGGCCGGACCCGTCCAGGGGCAGCTCATAGTGCGCGGATGACTACCAGCGACTGGCCGAATGTACACGGAGCCGCTATTGAGCGGGCGATTCCCCCGCGGAGGTGTCGCCGGCCAGTCTCAATCCTCCGACGCCGCGGCGGCAACCGGGCCGGACCCGGCCGGGGAGCTCACTCCGACCCTGCCCAGGCTAAGGAAGCCAGCGAACATAATCGCCGCCCCGACCGACTCGAAGACACCGAGCTCGCTGAGGCTCCCGCCGACAGTCTTGGCCAGAGAGAACCCCAAGGCCACCAGGAGCGCTCCCACGGTGAGCAGGACGTTGCAGAGCACCCGATCAAATCCGGCCCGGGATTGAATGAAGCGCAAAGCGGAGTAGGCAGAGCCACCCGCCAAGACCAAGGTGCCCAGGATGTTGAAGGTGACCGCGGCCACGAAGAGCGGCGTCCCGTGGCCCACTAGGGCCCCTCCCAGCACCCCGGCGCTGGTATTGAGCTTGGCGGCATTAACGGGAACCAAGGCAGCATCCACTGCCAAAAGCAGCGTCAGCGCGACCAGCACGGCAGCGCAGATCCGGCCCACCCGAGCGGGGGTCAGGAGGAAGGCTGTCCCGAGGGCCAGATAGATGACCCCGAGCACGCCACCCAGGAGATAGAAGGCGCGAAAGAGTGGGACAGAGAAGCCATGGGCCTGCCCCAGCGCCTGGGTCAGGGCGGCTGCGGCGAAGATCGCCAGGCCCGATCCCCAGGCGGCGAACGCGGGACGGCGGCTACGCCACCAGCGTCCCCAGACGACCGCCGAGAAGGCCGCCCCCAGGAGGCAGGCCACCACTGCTGCGCCCATGTTCTCCCCACACGTCAACACGCGGACCCGGTGGGGCGAGGGTAGCACTCGCGACCGTTTGGAGCGTCGCTCCCTAGCCATAATCGCGAGGTGCGCTATCTCGACCTGGACGGTCGTCGGCTCTCGGTGGTAGGCCTGGGATGTTGGCAGTTCGGGGAAAGGTTGTGGGGGTACGGAAGCGAGTACTCCCAGGCGGACTCTCTGGCGGTAATCCAGCGCGCGCTCGAGCTCGGGGTGACAGTCTTCGACACCGCCGAGCTTTACGGATCGGGGCGCAGCGAGATGCTCGTGGGATCGGCTCTCAGTTCCTGGGAAGGGGACCGCTTCCTGGCCACCAAGTTTCTACCCATCATGCCCACACCCAGGGTGATGGTCGCCCACTGCGAGCGCAGCCTGGACCGCCTCCAGGTGCCACTGGTCGACCTGTATCAGATCCACTGGCCCAATCCGGCGCTGCCCCTGGCCGTCCAGATGGAGGGGATGCGTCGCATCCTGTCCCTGGGCCTTAGCCGCTACGTCGGCGTGAGCAACTTCTCGCTGCGGCGCTGGATCGCAGCCGAGCGACACCTGGGCCAACCGGTGGTCGCGAACCAGATCCGCTACAACTTGCTGCAGCGGCGCCCGGAGTTGGGGATGCTCAGCTACGCGCACAAAAATGAGCGACTCATCCTTGCCTACAGCCCGCTCGCCCAGGGCGCCCTGAGCGGGCGCTACCAGCCCGGCAACGCCCCCCGCGACGTGCGCCGGACCAACGCACTCTTCACCGATGCCGCGCTGACCGCCGCCGCTCCGCTTATTGAAATCATTCGAGAGATCGCGGACGCCCACCAGAGCACGCTATCTCAGGTTGCTCTCGCTTACCTGATCGCCCAGCCTCGAGTCATCGTCATTCCCGGAGCCAAATCACTCGAGCAACTGGAGTCCAACGTCGCTGCCGCTGACTTGGAACTGAGCCCGGACGAGCTCTCCGCCCTGCGCCGGGGGGCGGACCTATTCCGGTACTCGAGACTGCGGTCGACCACCCAGGTGGCTCGGCGACTCCTGCCCAAGGGGCGGTCCCACAGGGGCGCCTAGACCTCTCCGTCGGGCGCCTGCTCCGGAACCCCGAGGGCCCAGCGTTCAAGACGCCCGCGAGCGAATGCCAGCCCACCCAGGACCACGACCAGAATCAGGATTCCCGCCGCCAAAGCGACCCAGCCGAGATCGCCGCCGTACCGGTGGTAGGCCCGGCCCAGCTCAAAGCCAGCGACCCCGTAGGCGGTTGCCCAGCAAGCTCCGCCCAGAGCGTCGAACACCAGAAAGGTCCGGTAACGCATCGCTCCTGCTCCCGCCGCGATGGCTCCGAAGGTGCGCAGCACAGCGATGAAGCGCGCCACGAACACCGCCGCCGGCCCGCGATGCTCGAAGAATCTATGGAGAAGGTCGAGCCGAGTACGGTCGAGCCGGACCCAGCCGCCATAGCGTTCCAGCAGGGCGCGTCCGGCCAGGCGCCCGATGCCATAGCCGAGGTTGTCGCCNNACGGCCGCCACCACCAGCACCGTCTCGCCCGGGAAGGGGACTCCGGTGCTCTCCACCAGAGGAGCGACGAAGACAGCGAGATAGCCATAGGCATGGAGCAGATGGTCGGGGTTGAGATCGAGGGCCACGTCAGTCAGCCCAGTTGAAGGGAAGCAATGGCTCTTCCACGGGATCCTGGTCATCCTCTTCCTCGATCGACTCGGGTAGGGGCAGTCCGAGGTCGAGAATGCCGGCCATCTGGAGGCCGTTGACGACGGCGTAGTTGGAGCGGTTGTTGTTGAAGAGCAAGTGGAGCTCCTCGCTCTCGCTGGCCAGCTGTCGGATGGAGGGCTCCCACTCGCGCAACTCTTCGGGACGGTAGAGGTAGTTGAAGCGATCTCCCGAGGTCTTGCCCTGGGCGTACCAGGCGCCCGTGTTCCGGCCGTGAAAGCGGACTGCCACCAAGCGCGGATCCGTCACTTCATCCAGCCGGGGAAAGGAGCCGCTACCAACCTGGGGTTCGTCGACGAGGCAGAGTGACACCCGGGATTCGCTGAGCAGATCCACCAGCTGGGCGAAGCGCTCGGGCGCGGCCCAGCTCCGGTTGCGCAACTCGGCGATGATCAGATCGTCGGGATGGCGCTCCCGGATCCGGGCCAGGCGGTCCAGGTTGAGCGGGGAGACACCGAACCAGGGCGGGAACTGGTAGTGGATCGCCCGCAGCTTGCCGCTTTCCCGGAGCGGGACCAGACATGCCGCGAAGTCGCTCTCCTCCTCCAGGGTGGGCTCCCGGGGCACGCCCGCTTCGCGTTCGTGGTAGGTGAGAGAGCGATAGGCCTTGACATTGAAGAGGAAGCCATCCGGGGTCGCCCGGGCCCAGGAAGCACTGCGCTCGGGAGGGGGTATTCCGTAGTAGGTCGTGTCCACCTCCACCAGGGGAAAGAAGCGGGCGTAATAGGCGAGCCGATCCGCGGGCGCCACGCCTTTGGGATAGAAACCCTGGTGATCGCTCCAGTTGCAGGTGCCAACCAGGATCCGACCGACCATCTGCCCATGCTCTCAGGTAGGGCGCAAGGAGGGCAGCAAGACGAGCGCGGAGAGGACTTGCGCCCCGAGTTCCAGGATGGCGGAACGGTCTAGGATGGGTAGGGGCAGGTCGGGTAGTTGGCAAGTGGGAGGTGACCTTGGCGAAGCACGGTGCCCTGGATCTCAATCTGGTGGCCTCCACCGTCAACGGTTCGGGCAGTCAGTCGGCCAACTTGGTCCTGACCAGAGCCATCTTCGCGATGGGGATCCCGGTCGCTCCCAAGAACCTCTTTCCCTCCAACATCGAGGGTCTGCCCACCTGGTTCTATCTCCGCGCCACCTCGGCTGGCTACCGCGCCGGACGGCGCCGCGCCGATCTGCTGGTAGCGCTCGACCGAGCCACCTTCGCGGCCGACCTAGCCCGGCTCGAGCCTGGTGGGGTGCTCGTCTTTGAGGAGGCCTTCGGTCCTCCTCCCTCGGGTGCCGGGTCCGGGCCCCACCTGTATCCCGTCCCCTTCGCCCGCCTGGCCAAGGCCTCGATTCCGGATGCTGATCTGCGCAAGTACCTGACCAACATCATCTATGTCGGAGTGGTCGCGGAGATTCTGGGCATCCCCGACGCGGCCTTGGAGGAGGCGCTTCTCCATCAGTTCAAATCCAAGCCCAAAGCGCTGGCGGCCAACCGCGAGGCGATCACCACCGGCCGCGAGTATTTCCGGAGCAACCTGACCAAGACCGACTCCCTCCAGCTGGCGGCGCTCGATCAGACAGAGGGTCAACTCCTCCTCGAAGGCAACCAGACGGCGGCCCTGGGGGCAATCATGGGCGGCTGCACGGTGCTGGCCTGGTACCCGATTACCCCTAGTTCCTCGCTGGCCGAGCACGTGATTGGACTCGCTGACCGCTATCGAGTAGATCACGAGACGGGCGAACGCCGGATCGCCACCATCCAGGCGGAGGACGAGCTGGCCGCGGCCGGGATGGTGCTGGGAGCGGGCTGGGCCGGCGCTCGGGCGATGACGACCACCTCCGGCCCGGGCATCTCTCTGATGGCGGAGTTCATCGGGCTCGGCTACTACGCCGAGATACCCGGGGTCTTCGTTGACGTTCAACGGGTCGGTCCCTCTACCGGGCTTCCCACCAGGACCATGCAGGGCGACATCCTCTTCGCCTACACCCTCTCGCATGGAGACACTAGGCACCCCGTACTGCTTCCCGGTTCGGTACTCGAGTGCTACCAGTTCATGCAGCAGGCGTTCGATCTGGCGGAGCAGCTCCAGACCCCCATCTTTGTGCTGTCCGATCTGGATCTGGGCATGAATCTCTGGATGACCGAGCCGCTCCCCTACCCGGAGTACGACTTCGACCGTGGCAAGGTCCTCCACAAAGAGCAGTTGGACCAGATGACCCGCTTCGAGCGCTACCGCGATGTCGACGGCGACGGCGTTCCTTGGCGCACTCTGCCCGGCACGGAACACCCGCTGGCCGCCTACTTCACGCGCGGATCCGGACACGATGAGGCAGCTCGTTACACGGAGAGCGACGAGACCTACACGCGGGTGATGGACCGGCTGGCCCGCAAGCTGGAGACCGGGCGCGAGCGGCTGCCCGCGCCGATCGTACAAGGGGGATCGGCGGATGTCGGCATCCTCGCCTATGGCAGCTCCCACCACGCCGTGGTCGAGGCCATCGACATCCTGGCGGCACGGGGCCTGGCAATCGACTACCTGAGACTGCGCGCCCTACCGGTCGCTTCCCAGGTGGCCGATTTCGTATCAGCCCACGAGCGGGTCTATGTGGTGGACCAGAACCGGGATGGCCAGATGCAGCAGATCCTTCAGATCGAGCTCGGCCCCGACCTAGCCCACCGCCTGCGCTCGGTCCGCCACTACGACGGAATGCCCCTGTTCGCGGCCGACCTGGTAGACCAGATCGAGCCCGCCGAGGAGCCCGCGGTGGCGGAAGCGCGAGCTCTACCGCTGGCCGCGGGCGCTCGCTGATGGCCGCGGTGACGGTCAAGGTGAATCAGCTCGGCCTGAGCCGTGACGACTACAAGGGGCTGGCTACCACGCTGTGCGCCGGTTGTGGCCACAACTCGATCACCAATCACATCGTCAAGGCGCTCTATGACCACGGCGTCGATCCCTACCGACTGGCCAAGATGAGCGGGATCGGGTGCTCGTCCAAGGCGACTGCCTACTTTGTCGAGCGGGCGCACGCCTTCAATGCGGTGCATGGGAGGATGCCGGCGGTTACGACCGGTGCCGCGGTCGCCGACCGCGATCTTCTCTTCCTCGGCATCAGTGGCGATGGGGACACGGCCAGTATCGGCCTGGGTCAGTTCTGCCATCTGCTGCGCCGCAACGTCGACTGCACCTATGTGGTCGAGAACAATGGGGTCTACGGTCTCACCAAGGGCCAGTTCTCGGCGACCGCCGACCTCGGCTCGGTGCAGAAGAAGGGCAGCGTCAACCAACTGGAGACCATCGACATCGCGGGTCTGGCGGTGCAGGTGGGTGCCTCCTTCGTGGCGCGCAGCTTCTCCGGCGACGGCGCCCAGCTGGTACCTCTGCTCCGGGCCGCGCTCTCCCACCGTGGTACCGCTGTGCTGGACGTGATCAGCCCTTGCGTCACCTTCAACGATCACGAGGGCTCCACCAAGAGCTATCAGTACGTCAAGGACCACGAGCTGATTCTTCAAGAGATGGACTTCATCCCTCAGCAGACCGAGGTGGAGGTCGACTACGCCGAGGGCAGTTCCACCGAGGTGGAACTGCACGATGGGTCGCGTCTCCGCCTCCGCAAACTGGGCCGCGACCACGACCCCAAGAATCGACTGTCGGCGCTCCAAGTTATCGACGAGAGCCGTCGCCAGGGCGAGGTGGTCACCGGCCTGCTCTACGTAAATCCCGAGATGCCCGATCTCTGCAGCGCCGAGAACCTGCCCCGGATTCCACTGCGTGACCTGGGCGCGGAACAACTCCGGCTTACGCCAGATGAGTTCGCGAGCCTGCTCAAGGACTGGGCGTAGGAGAAGTACCGCGCTGGTTGCGGTCGTTCTCAGTGGAGTCTCAGGTTTCCGGTTGGGTCTTGATCTAGCCTCGGTGTTGTGCAGACAACTCGTCGGCCGCCTGTGCTGCCACCGAACCGGAGGCTGATCATGCGAAACCCGACATCCAAAGTCCTGGCCATAGGCGCCGGGGCCATCCTCTCCATGGTGGCTGGAGTCACCGTGGCCACGGCCGCTACCTCGACTCCGACCCCATCCGCCTCGCCCGCAGCAGGCCAGGCCCACCACCGCCCACTCCGGGCGCCGCGGTTAGCCGGTGAGGTCGTCTCGGACAGTTCCAGCGGCGGGTCCCTGAGTGCCGGACAACTGATTATCAAGGAGCCGGACGGAAGTCAAGTGACTCTCAGCCTGGCCAGTAAGACCAAGGCCTGGAAGTACCAAGGCTTCGGTGTCAAGCCGACCGCGGAGAGTCCCACCGGCATTGCGGCGGCCGAGATCGTTGTCGTGTCCGCCCGGAACGTGCTCGGGAGTCACGTCGCCGTCCGCATCCTGGACCTGGGCTTCCAGGCGGCGAGCTGACGCTCAAGTCGCGACGCCGCTAGCGCTCCTCCTCCTCCCCAGGGCGGGTGGGCTGGCGAACCAGCTCACCTGCCTTCGCCGTCACTTCCGCTTCAGATGTAGTGGTAGCCCTCTGGAAGGGGTCGGGGCGCCTCGGGACCGACATAGATGGCTGACGGCCGGATCAACTTGTTGTGGGACGCCTGCTCGCAGATGGCCGCGGTCCAACCCACCGTCCGGCTGCTCGCGAAGGTCGGCGTGAACATGTCGCGGGGGATGCCCGCCGTGTTCATCACCACTCCCGCATAAAACTCCACGTTGGTGTAGAGCCGACGACCAGGCTTCAGTTCGTTCAGCACCTTGAGCGCCGTCTCCTCGACATGTTGCGCAAACACCGCCTGCTTGCCCCCTAGCTCAAGCGCCACCTCACGAAGCAGCGTGGAGCGGGGATCATCGGTCTTGTAGACGCGGTGTCCGAAGCCCATCAACCGTTCTCCCGACATGACCTTCTCACGGAGATAGTCGTAAGCGCGGTCCTCGGTGCCGATCTCATCGAGGGTGTGGAGAGCGCGCGAGGGAGCCCCGCCATGGAGAGGGCCAGACAGGGCACCGATGGCGCCGACCAAGGCGGAACCCATATCCGCTCCCGTCGAGGCGATCACTCGGGCCGTGAAGGTGGAGGCGTTAAAGCCATGATCCATGGTCAAAATCAGGTACTTTTCAACGGCGCGGGCGTGCTCTTGGTCCGGTCGCTGACCGGTCAGCATTTGCAGGTACGACGCGGCAAAGTCCAAGTCCGAATCCGCCGGCACCGGCTCCAAACCTTGATGGGCTCGGTACAGGCCGGTAAGCAGAACCGGCACCAAGGCGGTCATGCGCACCGCTTGCTGGCGAACTTCGTCAGCAGAAATATCCATGATTGGCTGGAGTCCGATGGCACTGGTAGTCAGGGAGACGGCGGTGCGCAAGGCATCTAGCGGCACAAAGGGGTCGATCCCGGCAATCTCTGGCAGTAGCCTCAGAACTTGATCCGGAAGGGTGCGCAGTTGGGCCGTTTCCCTACGGAACTTCTTGGTCTGAACGGGATCCGGTAGCTCGCCATGGATCAAGAGGTACCAGGCCTGCTCAAAAGAGCACTCCGCTGCCAATACGGCAGCGTTGTACCCGCGGTAATGAAAGAAGCCTTCCTCGCCCCTAACGTCGCCAATGG
>PLDE01000268.1 GCA_003135035.1 Candidatus Dormiibacterota bacterium
ACGGGCCCACTGAGGCCACGGTGGTCGCCACTTCGGGAGTCGTTCCGACCGACGGCGGCGCCTTCGCCCTTCCAGCCATCGGGCATGCCATTGACGGCGTAGAGGTTCACGTCGTCGATGAGCGTCTGCAGCAGGTTGCCAACGGTGGAACTGGCGAGTTGTTGGTCGGCGGCATCGGTCTGGCGCGGGGCTACCTGTACCGCGACGACCTGACCGAGGAGCGTTTCATCTCCAACCCCTTCAATGGCCCTTCGGGGACTAGGCTCTACCGAACCGGTGACCTGGTGCGGGTGCACGCGGGCGGAGAGTTTGAATTCCTCGGCCGCGTCGACGAGCAGGTGAAGATTCGTGGCCAGCGAGTCGAATTAGGGGAAATTGCCGCCGCCCTAGACCGCCACCACTCAGTGTCCTCGAGCGTGGTCGTGGCGATCGACGACTCCGTTCTCGGCCGACGGCTCGTCGCTTACATAGTCGGGGCGCACCGCGGTGCGATCGCTGGCGAGATGCTGCGCGAACACCTTGCTCGCACGCTACCAGCCCATATGCTGCCGGGCGAGTTCATATGCATCCCGGAAATGCCGATGACCGCCAATGGCAAGGTGGACAGGGCAGCACTGCCCCAGGCCACGAGGTCGCCGCTTGCGGTCCGTAAAGGCGGCCGGCGGCCCACGAGCCCGGTGGAGCAGGTGCTCGCCCAGATGGTTGCCGATCTGCTTGAACTTGAGACGGTGGACACCGATGAGAACTTTTTCAACCTGGGGGGTCACTCCTTGCTCGGCGCGCAACTTATCGCCCGAGTCAGCGAACTCTACCGCGTGGAGCTACCGCTGAGAACCGTGTTTGACGGTCCCACCGTGGGCGAGATTGCGGCCGCGGTAGAGGCTTCGCTGCTAGCCGAAGTCTCCGCCCTGAGCGAGGATGAGGCCATTCGCCTGCTAGGTGTCGAGCGCATCGCGCCACAGTCGCTGGACGCGGTCTCGGCCCAGGCGAGCCACTAGCGCGATGGCGATAGCGAATGGGGCGGATCTGAGCCTCTATCACCTTCTGGACCCGGAGATCCTCGCGGACCCCTATCCCCTCTATGCGCGACTGCGAAATGAGGATCCCGTCCATTGGGATCCCTACCTCCATGCGTGGGTGGTGACGCGTTACGAGGACGTGCTCCAAGTTTTCCAGCGATTCTCGGCCGATCGCACTCCCACGCCGGAGCGCTTAGCCACATTGGGGATGGAAGGCCTGACCCCGATCGCCAAGGTTATGGTCCGGCAGATGCTCTTCATGGACCCGCCCGACCACACTCGCGTTCGCAAGTTGGCGGCGGCGGCCTTCACACCGCGGCGGGTCGAGGAAATGCGTTCCCGCGTCGAAGAGATCACGAACAGTCTAATCGACCAGGTGCTGGGTGCGGGCGAGATGGATGCGATGGAGGCGATCGCCAACCCACTCCCGGCCATCGTGACGGCTGAGATGTTCGGAATCTCTAGCGGGGACCATCGTCTGCTCAAGGACTGGTCACAGGATTTTGCAGAGATGCTGGGCAACTTCCAGCACAACCCCGGGCGGGCGGGCCGGGTGCTTCGAAGCTTAGAAGCGATGACCGAGTACTTCCGCGGAGCCGTCAAGCAGCAGATAGCGCGTCCGACTGGTGGGCTCATCGAAGCTCTAGCCGCCGCAACCGTAGACGGTGACCGCCTCACCGAAGAAGAAGTGGTAGCCAATCTCATCATCACCATGGTCGGGGGGCAGGAGACAACCACCAATCTGATCGGGAATGGCTTGCTTACTTTGCTGTCCTGGCCCGAGGAGATGGAGCGCCTGCGGCGTGATCCGTCACTGATGCCGTCTGCGGTGGAGGAGCTGTTGCGATACGAGAGCCCAAGTCAACACACGGCCCGGTTGGCAGCGGCGGACATCCAGCTTGGCGGCAAGGCGATCAAGCAGCGAGACGCGGTGATCGCTGTCATGGGCGCCGCCAATCGTGACCCTCAGCGGTTCCCGGATCCAAACAGACTGGACTTGGGGAGGCATGACAATCGACACGTTGCCTTCGCTTGGTCGAGCCACTTTTGCTTCGGTGCGCCCCTGGCTCGGTTGGAAGGACAGATCGTGCTCAGGACCCTTCTGGCAAGACTCCCTGACTTGCGGCTCAAGACTCCCCATGTCGAGTGGCGGCCAAATCTTGGACTGCGTGGCCTCACCGCGCTTTGGCTCGAATACTCAGCATGAGCGAGATCGAGTCTGCCACGCTATCCCAGGCAAAGCGAGCTCTGCTCGAGGAGAGGCTCCGCGGTGCCGCGCCCATCCAAGTACCAGGGAGCCCGGTTCCGCGTTTCTCGTGGGACCGCGGTCTACTTCCCTTGTCTGCGGCACAGGAACAACTCTGGTACTTCAGCCAGTTGGCACCTGAGAGTCCGCTCTACAACGAGGCTGTCAGCATCCGTAAGGAAGGTGACGTTGACCTCGTCGCCTTGCGTCGGGCATTCAATGCGATTGTGGAGCGGCACCAAATGTGGCGCTCCACCTTCACTGTGGTCCGAGATAAGACCTATCAGTTGGTTCATCCATCAGTCCACTACGACTTGCCCCTGATCGACCTCAGCATGATGAGCCGCGCAGAGGCGGAGCGGCGGGGAACGAAATTGGCCGTCGAAGAGGCGGTCCGTCCATATGATTTTGAGCGTGGTCCGCTGCTTAGGCCCATCCTGGTGCGGCTGGCCAGCGACCATCACCGTCTCTACCTGGCCATGCACCATCTCATCTTTGACGGCGTCAGCCTCTACCGAGTTGTGCTTCCGGAACTCGTCTCACTCTATGACGCCTTCGCGGCGGGGAGGCCAGATCCGCTGTCCTCCCCACTCGCGCAGTACGCCGACTTTGCTCGATGGGAGAAGTCGGCGGCGAACGACGCTGACCAGGGGGTCCCCTACTGGCGCGACCGCTTGGATGACCTGCCTGAGGTGCAGTTACCGCTCGATCACACCAGGCCGACTCGCCCCCGCTTTCAGGGACGGATAGAACCAATATAGGTCTCAGCCGTCACGGTGGAGCGGATCGAAGTTGCCGCCCGCGCTGCGGGATGTACGCTTTTTCAGGCACTCGCTGCCGCCTTCTCCCTCCTCCTGAATCGCTTCACCGGTCTGGAGGATGTCGTATTCGGCACCGTCACTGACCTCCGTGACCGGCGCCAATTTGAGTCGGTGGTGGGCTACTGCCTGACGCCGCTGGTGATCAGGAACGATCTGACCGGGGATCCGACGTTCGATGACCTCCTCAGGAGAACCCGCGACTCGGTGGTCGAGGCGTTGGAGCACAAGATCCCATTTCAGCGTCTGGTAAGCGACCTGCGGCCGGCTCGTCTAGCCGGAGCCAATCCGATATTCCAAAGCATGATCGTTCTCGAGCCGCCGACTGTCACCTCTGACTCCTCGTGGAGCATTCACCAGATGGAGGTTGAAATCGGGAACGCCCTCGGCAAGGCCAAGTTCGATATTCACATCGAGCTGGATCGCCGCCCGGAGGGGCACATAAGCGGCCGGCTGATCTATGACAGCGACCTGTTTGACGCCAGCACGGCTCGGCGTATGGGGGAGTGCTGGAGCGCGCTGTTGGGGGCTCTGGGGTCCGACTCGAGCCGCCGCATTTCGGCTATCCCAGTTCTCACCGAGGAGGAGCGAGCGCGACAGCTCGTTGGATGGAATGCGACCGGGGCTCCGGTGCCCAACCTCTCGGTACCCGAGCTGATCAGGTCGCACGCGAAGACCCAGCCGCAAAGGACGGCAGTGAGCTGCCGCGAGGAGCGGATCACATATGGGCAGCTGAATGCCCGGGCGCAGAAGCTCGCCGAGGCGCTCCTAGACGCGGGCGTCAAGCCCGGCGGGGTTGTCGGGCTCCTGGCTGAGCGTTCAATTGAAATGGTCGTAGCAATGCTAGGAATCATGAAGGCAGGAGCNNGCGGTGGCCGTCGTCGCCCAGGGAGCATTGTGCGAACTGATGTGGCCTGGCAGGCTGCCCACATTCCGTCTTGAGGAGCTTGAGCGACGGAGGGAGCCGGGGTCGACGCGGAGCGACGCTAGCTCTCCGGTCTCCCAAGAGTCTGCGGCGTACGTCCTCTACACCTCCGGCTCAACCG
>PLDE01000176.1 GCA_003135035.1 Candidatus Dormiibacterota bacterium
AAGGGCGCAGCCCTATCACGAAGCTTCCCGACCCGCGCTGGGTACCTGAAGAGACGGATCGGTCCAGACCGTTCCCGCCACGCAGGCGAACATGGCGACCAGGCTGGCCAGGACCTGGAGGGGCCAGTAGGCTGCCAGCTGGACCCAAGGGGAGTGCAGCGGCCCCATCGCCAGCGTGGCCGCGCTGACACCCCAATCATTGATCGGGACCAGGGTCACTTGCCAGGCCAGGATGCTGATCCACGTCCCCATGGCGACCAGGATTACGCCGGAGCGCCAGTGCTCGTTCCAGGCCAGCCGGGCACCGATTAGGAGGACGGCCCCACTTAAGAGCACCTTGACGGCGACCGGCATCCACCACCAGAAGGAACCGGAGGTCGGGGTGGTCTCCAGGGTGGCCAAGGCGCGCTCGAGGGCCAGTAGCGCCGAGCCCAGCCCCGCTGCCCATGCCAGACTTGCGAGCGCCGGTGCCCTGGCCGGCCTCTGTCCCTGTCCGCCACCTTGGAACCAGGCGTCCGCCGCCCCGCGCAGCATGTCGCAGACCGCCCTCCGCCCGGTGGGCACCTCGGCCAACAGCTCCGTCATCTCCTCCTAGTACCGTGCTCGCCAAGAAGCTGGGTAGAGACGGATCCAGTAGCGTCTCACTGAGACGACCCAAGGGCTAGGACGGATGCCGCGAACGCCTGCAGGCTGAGGCACTCTCGACGCAGGACTATTCGCCCAGCCGCGGTAATCGCATACGGGTGGCGCCGATCCCGAGCGGGGAGCGGCGTGATCCAGCCTTGTTGTTCGAGCCGGGAGATCGTCCCGTATAGGGTCCCCGGTCCCATGCGTACCTGGGACTGGACCTGCACATCGCGCATCACCGCGTAGCCGTGTTTGGGGCCCTCAGCAAGGCTGGCCAGCACGAGCAGTGCGGAGTCGGCAAATCGTCCTAATCCAGATAGGTCCGGTGTCATACCACTTCCAACAACGATATATCGACCGCAGTATGATCGGACGGGCCGCGGGAGTCAAGCGGGCGTGCTGGACACTTGGTGAACGGGGTTAGTTGCCGGGGCGGGAGGGTGGTCGGGCAGCCGATCAGGAGGCGCGCTGTCCCGCCAGTTCTCGGGATGGGGCACCAAAGCCGGGTCTCCCGTGGAACGTTTCGGCGGCGGCCGGCCTGCCGATGAAGTATCCCTGAGCTAGGTCGCAGCCCATGCCGGTCAGGAGGGCCAGCGTAGCCTCGTCCTCGATGCCCTCGGCGACAACTCGAAGGCCGAGAGCGTGGCCGAGATCGATGGTCGCTCGAACCAGTGCCACATCGGACCCGCCTTCGGTAGAGAGGCCGAAGATGAAGCTCCGGTCGAGCTTGAGTTCACTGACGGCGAGGTTGCCGAGATATGCCAGAGAGGTGAACCCCGCTCCGAAGTCGTCCACCGAGACGCCCAAGCCCTGGGCTCGCAGCTGCTCAATCACCGATTGGCAGCCTCCGAAGTCCCGGATGATCGTCGTCTCAGTGATTTCCAGGATCAGACAGGAGGGCGGGAGGTGGTGGCTGGCGAGCAAGTTGGAGACCTGCTCGATGAAGGTCGGGTCGAGCAGATTGGTGATCGAGATATTGACCGAGACGGTGAGCTTTCGCCCGGCCGCGCGCCAGGCCGCACACTGAGCCAGGGCTTGGTCGAGGACGAAGTGGGTCAGGGGCCGCATCAGTCCTGCCTCCTCCGCCAGAGGCAGGAAGTCGAGCGGCGGCACCATGCCCAAGCGGGGGTGAGGCCAGCGGAGGAGGGCCTCGACCGTGGAGATGGTCCCGCGGCGCAGGTCGAGNNGGGGTCCCGCCCACCTTGGCTCGATACATGGCCAGGTCGGCGCAACGGAGCAGGCCAGCGCTGTCGGCCGCGTCCGTTGGAGCGGTGGCAATGCCGATGCTGGCGCTGATACGGACGCTCACCGCGTCGAGGTGGAAGGGCTCGGTGAGCTTGGCGATGAGGCGCTCCGCCACCGCGGTGGCGTAGATGGGGTCGCCGCCGGTGATGACCACGCCCAGCTCGTCGCCGCCCACCCTAACCAGGGCGTCGGTGCTGCGCAGGGCGCCACTCAAGCGAGGGCCCAGCTGGCGNNAGAGGAAGGCCAGGGGGTGATCAGGGGTGCGCGGATCGGAGCGGTCGGCGAAGTAAGCGTCGAGTAGGGCGAACAGGCGCCGCCGATTGCCCAGGTCGGTGAGATGGTCGGTCACCGACTGGCGATGACGCTCGTCGGTGAGCCGGCGCAGACTGACCGCCGAGAGTCCGGCTCGGACGCCGGCGATCACCAGGGTGGCTATGGCCAGGTAGATGGCCACGTCGGTGACCGGGTGCAGGGTGCTGACCAAAAGGATGACCAGGGCTCCGAAGGCGGCCGCGCCGGGAAGAAGGAAGCCGGGCGTTTTCTGCAGAAGCATGAGATTGGTGGGGCCGGAGCGCAGCCACATCGAGGCCGACACCAGAAGGATCGCGGTGGGCCAGGCGATCGAGTTGGCGAGGGTGCCGACGTTGCCGGAGGAGCCGCTCAGGGCCAGTAGGTTGAAGCTGTCTCCAACGGCGATTGCCACGCAGGCGACCGCGAGTACTAGCCACTGGCCCTTGGGCCGGCCAGGAAAGGTGGCGGTTCCACCGATGACGAGTGCCAGCAGCAGGAGGTCGCCGACCGGATAGGCCAGGTTGATCCCCACCGCCAGTGGGCTTCCGCCTAGGGCATGGATCACCGTTGGCTGGAAGACGAAGCAGGCGCACACGGCGGCCGCGCCGACCCCTGCCACCATCCCGTCGAGCCAGGTTGCCGGAACCAGTTGCTTGACGTCGCGACGCATGATCAGTACCAGGGCGATGTAGGCGAGGGGATAGAAGGAGAGGTAGCTGGCGTCCGCCAGCGAGGGGTTGGGCACGCCGTTGGGGCCATGCAGGATCGTCAAAACCGTGACCACGATGTCGCCCCCCGACCAGCAGAGCAGCGCGAGGCCGAGAAGAAGAGGGATGATTCGGTCACGGCGCTTGCCTAGAGCTAGACGGAGACACAGACAAGAAGCGACTAACTCGAAACCATCGACGGGCCAGCCGTCGATNNCAGCAGGATGGCCATAAAGCCGTAGACCAGCCAGATCGAGCGGAGCCGCCGATGCGAGCCTGGGGCGTCGAAATCGCGGCGTACCAGAGGCAGACTGCTGAACACGGCTTGAGCTTAGGCTTGACTTCGCGGAGGCCCTGTGACGGGGCCCAGACGACACCGACACAAGAAGTTCACGACTGATGCCCGACGTTCACTTGGCAATTGCTGGAAGACGCAGCCTGGTGCTGGACCCCTCCTCCCTCGATCAAGCTGGCGCCGGGGAAGGGCGGCCCATCGGACTGGAGTACTGCCGCGGCTCGGACTTGGAGGGGACCTGGCAATTCCGGGTATACAGCCCGCATGGCCAAGGTGATGGTCTCTCTTCCAGACGATCTGCTCCGGGCTGTCGATATCGAGGGGGCGCCGGGGAACCACCCGAAGCGGGTTCTTGCGTGAGCTGGCAGAAGAGACGCTGCGACGACGAACCATCAATCGTGCCCGGCGAATGTCCGAGATCGACGACATGGACGGATCTCTCGCGGGCCATGGGGGAGGAGTGGCGGCCTTAGTCAAGGCCCCGCGGCCGCCGCCCCGTTGAACCGNNCTTAGTCAAGGCCACGCGGCCGCCCCGTTGAACCTCTGGTTCGTCGATGCCAGCGTACTGCTGGCGCGCGAGGATCCGGATGACGCCAATCATTCAGACGCTAACCGATTGCTAGGTGGTGCCGACCCTCGATCTCGCCTTCTACGAGGTGACCAACGTGGCGGTGCGCTCATGGCGGGATCTCTCCGCGGTGGGTCGGTTGCGTGAACGCGTGACCGCCGTGGCCGACGACGGCGGGCTGATCCGGGTAGAGCCCACGCTCCTCGCCGCCGCGGCGATCATCGCGGAAGAGTACGGAATCTCGGCCTACGACGCGGCCTACGTGGCGGCAGCTCGTGCTTTGAACAGTCACCTCGTAAGCTGTGACGTGCCCGACTTGGTGTCACGAGGTCTCGCATGGCTGCCTCGGGACACCATCAGCGGCGACCACGGCCCTGACTCGAGTCGCAGCGGCAGTCCGCAGGGTTAGTCTTACCGCCACCGCCATGCGGATTCGATGGCATGGAGAGCGTGCTCAGCCGGGTTGAGCGCGCCGTCATTATCCCCTACGTCCACTGAGTAGAGAGAGTCACCGGAGCGGCAGTTAAGGTACAGCCCCACATTAGATGACCCCTGATAGGTGAATCCAAAGCCGAGCTGCGCACAGGAGTCACGATCTACCCTGACCAGGTGATCACCCTCAATCAAGTGAACGTCTGTGCTTCCAGTCAAGGTGCCGTCGACCTGCAGGGCTACCATCCTGATGCTCTCCGTACGAAGTTTCTTCGCCTTAGCGGCATCTGGGCCTGATGTCGGAAAGGGGATCACGGCGATTGAACCAGCGAGCTCTCCGTTTGCCGAAGTAATTGAGTAAAGACTCTCGCCGCCTTGCGTCTGCGGACCCGACACCTGTCAACCCGAGGGCAAGTGGGTCCGTGAAGCCAGTGTCGCTCACCGAAGGGTCAGAACCCAGTGGTTGCTCCGAGACGCCAGCTACGCCTCTCGCGCCAGCAACGCCCCC
>PLDE01000023.1 GCA_003135035.1 Candidatus Dormiibacterota bacterium
GGGCAGCGAAGCTCCTCGCTGTCCCAGCCCGGAGTGGTTTCCTCGATCTTGCACCCCTCGACGCATGCGATAGGGAGCATCAACCGCGGCACGCCGAAGTCCAGGGTGACCCGCATCACACCGTCCTCACCGAGCATGGGCCCGGTCCTAACGGCGCTCAGAGCATCGGCGGCTACTGATACATACCCAAGTCCCCAGCCCTGGTGCCGGACCCGCCCAAGAGCGTCAGACCCTGCCACCCGCCGCGATAGGACCCGGGACGTCCGAACCGAGCTGGGAACGCCGGGAACCCGCGATGTCCAATTCATCTCAAAGGTGAGAGCACTGGGGCCCACGCTGGAGACAGTCAGCATCACGTTCGAGGCGCGATCGTGGCCGGACGCATTGCGAACCAGCTGATGCAAGGCCATCGCCACCGCTGCGGGGCTCGAGATTGGAGCCTCCGCAGACACCCCATGGCGAGTGATCGAGAGCTGAGTATCTGGGTGGAATGGAGAGAGGGCGCTTGTTAGTGCCAGGGCCTCCCCCACGGTGCCGCTACCGGATGGCCGGCGGCCCACGATCACCTCAAGAGCGGCTGCGACCACTGTGAGCCGGGCCCGGAACTCCGCGGCGACTGTGTCCGACGCCCGGCGCATGGCCATGAGCAACTCGTCCACCAGGAGGGTCACCTGACCGTCCTGATCAAGCGGAGTCACTAGGAGCGCGCTGGACCCGGCACCGTAGGCAACGGTACCGAGCCCCGGCCCAGTCCATTCAGGGGTCTGGGCAAGGATTCCGTTGTCAGGCCCGATCACCGCGGCGGCGAGCGGCAGAGACGCCACAATGGGAGGGGTCAGCCTCATGAAGCCGCTGCCTGATATTCCCTGCGCTCGACAAGGCGGAAGTGCTTGTGAACCACCTCGATGTCCAGCGGCGAGTGTTGTTCTGCCAGCCACAACTTGAAGCGATAGGCGGCACGAACTGACGAGACGCTGCGCCGCAGATCGAGTGGTTCGGGGTAGTGGAGCAACAGGTTCATGGCGACGTGGTGAGTGAACGACTTGCCCGTGGTAGCGGAGTGAACTTGCGAACCTTCAAGCACCAAGTCCTCAATTCGGACCGAGATCATGGTCCGCAGGCGACTGGTAAGCGAGTCGACACCGTCACGTTTGTCCTGGAGATAGGCCCACGGGTCGGCATCGCGCACCTTGGTATGCACAGGCAGAAGGTCGGCGCGAACCGTGTAGACGATCACCGTGCACGACGGCGCAAAGCGGCGAAGCCAACGCAGAAATGAGGGGATGCCCACGGACTGATCGGGGCTCATGTCCATGTTCCAGTCCACGATCCCAATGGTCGGCAGGACCTGGGCTCCCCTCTGCTCTAGCCGCCGGCGAGCGTCAACTGCTGACCGTGCAGTCACTATGTCGTAGCCGAGTTCGGAGACGGCCTCCGCAATCTCGGCCAGTTGGGTCGGGTCGTCCTCAAGGACGAGTGCTTCAGGTATGGCTCTCACGATCAATCCCTAGTTCGCTGTGCCTTACTCCGAGTGTAGCCTAAGGAGGGGGGCTAGATCACCACTCCCTACCACTGCGGCTCGGCCGGCTCGTCTTCCGGGGGCGGACCCTCGGGGAAGTCACTCGGCCCCGACGAAGGCTTGGGCGTGCGCCTCTTGGCCCGCTTCTCCTCAGCCTGTTCCTTGACCTTCACTTCCCCGATGCCCATGACGTGCTGGATCTGAGACTGCCGCGCCGCATAGCCTGTCTCGGCTTGCTCCACGGTCTGTGTGTACCGTGCCGCGCTTGCCTCTCTGAGGGCGATGCTGTGGTCCTCTCCGATGGGGCGCATCCTGTCGAAGTGGAAGCGAACTGGCTTCTCCCGGGCCCAGTTATCGGTGAGTCCACTCACCAGCCCTTCTCCCCGCTCCAGCCCTCGAAGGTCATCCGGGTCAACTCCAAGGAGTTCAGCCATCTCTGGGATCTCACCAAGGCCAGGGCCCAGAGCGATCAGGGTCCCTACCGTGTCCACGATGGCCCGGCGCAGGCCTGCGTGCTGGGCCCCCAACTGGCCGAGTCGCTGGATCGAGAGGGTCAGGGCCACCCCAGCCTTCCGAAGCTGGGCTAAGGCCACATCCATCGACTTGCTCATGAACTGCTCTGCCTCGTCGATGTAGATGGCGACGGGGACTCGGCGCTCAGGGGGCAGGGCCAAAGCCCGGATGCCGCTCAGGACCGCGGCCAGCAGAACGAACGTCCCGATGGTCTCGGTGACTGAACTCCCATAGGTCTCGGGGATCTCCACCAGGACCAGCTTTCGATCGTCGAGCAGGTCCCCGATGTCGATGGCCTCGTTCACTTCCACGCCCCGTTCCATGAAGTCGTACTCAACCCGCCTGGTCCAGCCACGCCGGCGACGACGACGGGCCACGTACTGGGCCAAGTGATCGCCGTACTGAGCCAGCTCCAGATCGTCCGGCCTCATCAAGGCGGGATCACGTGTGTCGGGGAACGGCATCGGAGAAACTGCCGGCCGCCCTTGGGGGAACTTCTGAGACCGGACCTTTCCGCTGGACGCCGATACCCCCTCGATGAGCCACTTCTCCAACGAGTTCCCTACTCGAACCGTGTAAGTGGTCATCTGTCCGTCAACTTCCCTGACCGTAGCGATCACCACTCCATCACGGACCCACATCACTCGCAGAAGGTTCTTGTCATCCAGGATCTCGGGCCCTGAGACATGAAGATCCCCAGCGGTGATGGGCGCGATGCCCGTCGTCGCTCGCCGCAGCCACGGATGGAGGAGCAACGGAGCGAGCTTGTTCTGGGTGGACTGCGACCACTCCTGCCAGCGGGCAGCACCAAGGCCGGGAACTACTTGATTCCAGAAGAGGTGCAGAGGGAAGTAGTCTGGTCGGTCATGAGCTCGATCCATCAAGGCGACCTGGTATGCTTGGTCTGCTAGGACCGTTTGCAGCTCAAGAGGGGTGAGCAACTCGTCGCTGTGTCCAGCCACGAGGAGAAGAGCGTGCTTGATGATCGAGTCGGCCCGGGGACCGATCGACTGCTCACCCGATAGGGCCCGCCAGGCGTCGATCAGGTGGTCAGCCACCACCAGGATCTCGTCCGGCCTATGGGCGACATTCATCAGCGGCCAGATGGGCACGCCCTCTTGGACGAGAGACACCAGCACGACGTCCTGGCGTCGGTGAGCAGGGATCCGCCGCAGAATCTCGGCCGTGCTGTCGTGCGGGTCCACGAACACTCCCCGGTGGCCGGCCTCAGCGTCCTGGAGAAAGCTCTCCACGATGAGGTTCGACTTCCCAAGACCGGCCTGACCCACTAGGAGGGTTCCACGAGGCCGGTGCTGGCCCGCGATGGCCACCTCTGTCTTCTTCTCGTCATGGACCCTGCGGCCCAGAACGAGCTTGTTCAGGCCAAGATCGGAACTGCTGCTGTTCATGCTCTTCCTAAAGCAGCAACGTTGCGGTCTCGGCTCGCCGTGGGTCCTGGGTCAGTGGCGGGTGCCAGTAGACCTCAAGAGAGCCCTGGGTCACCGTGAACGCGGGCCTGCGAATCTGGCCGGCCAACGCCCGTCTCAGAGCTCGGCGTTGGAGAATCGGCACTCGGCTCGTCGCACCGACCGCCTGGTACTGCGCCACGATGCCCTCTGCTAGCTCGTGGGCATCCTCCCCCGCCGCGAACACTGTCAGGGACGCACGACTGCGGCCCTTGGCAAAAGCTCGGAATGTGAACACGCTCCCAGTCACTCGTCCAGGTGGGGTTTTCTCGATGCGCGTCTGGAGCGGGTAGAGGGGATCGTTGTTCTGGCGCCACCAGCTCGTGTCCTTTAGGGGGATATCCCGGTACTGAGGGACTACG
>PLDE01000102.1 GCA_003135035.1 Candidatus Dormiibacterota bacterium
AGCAGCGCAGCCACCTGGCGGGAGTCGACCCTGAATAGCGGGGGCCAAGCGGCGAAGTCCAAGTTGGAGGTAATCGCCACAGCGCCTTGGGTGTAACGGTAGGCGAGCAGGATGAAGAGGAGATGGGCTTGGTCGGCGTCCAGGCTCACGAAGCCGAGTTCATCGCAAATCGGCAGACCGAGCTGCTCCTCCAAGCGGGAGACCCGGTGCTGCGCCCACGAGCTCCGTCAAAAGGCCAGTCTCACCCCCTCAACTTGTCAAAGTTCGGCTGAGGACCTCTACCCGCTCGACGGTCGCCAGCCCCGGACGCTTTTCCCGATCAACTTGATCGTGGGCAACCCGGCGAAACAGCGTCGCCTCGCTCATCTTGAGTTCAGCTGCCAGCTGACCCACTGGTCTCCCAGAGCGGGCCCTCTCACTGCCGCCTGCCGGCGGAACTCTGCCGCGTACACCTTGGGCATGTCCATCTCCTTTCTGAATGGCTCGATTCTCAGAAACCGAGTCCAGAAAAAGGGGGCCATATCAGCTGGACTCATGAACGGGGACCCGTCAGTTCAAAGTAGGTCGGTCAGCACTACCTAACGACCCAGCCGGAACACAGACTCGCCCGATACCACCCGGGCCACTGGTTGTTAACGCTCGCGTTGTTTGACCATGTAATGGCAGGATTGCGTGAGGCGGAACCAGTCATCGAGAGCAGGTTGGCGATGGGCATCGTGGCGGGCCGTGTAGCAGCGGGTGCGCGCTGAGTGGTCTGGTGGGGCGGCGCGCTTGGCGCTGTGGTCGTCGACCAGTTCCTTGCCATCGGCAGCGGCGGCGATGAGGGCCGCAGTGGCGGCGNNGGTCGAGGGCGGCGAAGGCACCCATGCGCAGCCGGCGGGCCAGGGTCGGCTGCCCACCAGGATGTCGGCAAAGGGGTTGGTGACATCCATGTCGGCGTTGGTGAGGAGGCGGAGCTCCTCGAGTTGCTCGGTGGTCAGCAGGTGGGCCTCGTCCAAGATGAGGACGACCTTGCAGTGACGCTCGGCCGCCTCGGCAGCGAGCAGGTCCTGGGTCTGGGCGATCAGTTCCGGCTTGCGGTAGCGGGGTAGCGCCCCCAGGGCAGCGACGATGGCGACGTACAAGCCCCTGGTGCCGAAGGCGGGATTGAGAATGTACACGATGTGGTGGCGGGTGCGGTCGAGGCCGGCCACGGCCGCCCGCACCGCCACCATCTTGCCGGCCCCGACATCCCCCACCAGCACCCCCAAAGTGCCCTCGGCAATGCAGTAGCCGCGCCGGGCCACCACCTCGGCGTGAGCGGTCCGGGCGAAGAGGTCAGGGGCGGCGATGGCCTTGGTGAAAGGGGTGTGGGTGAAACCGAAATGAGTGATCCAGGGTGGATTGCTGCTCATGCTGGCGGCTCCGGTGTGAGTGCGTCCAACTCCAGGTAGACGCTGAGACTGGCCATGTTCTCGGGGTCGTAGCGGAGTTCCACCCGCTTCCCCAGGTGCGCAACCCCCGCCCCGGACCCCACCACCTTTCACTACTACGACTACTTGTCCACTTCCCCACCAGCCTCAACCAGCTCTGCCATTCCCGACTGCTACGGCCTCAAACAGTGGTGCCCCTAACACTGGTCGCTCTGTGCTAGCCCAGGTAGTTGACCGCCAAGCCATCCAAGCGCATCGGCACCAACTCTGGCGAATCGCGATGCCCGCGACTATCACTGAGTGACTGACCTTCTCGTCAGCTGCTTGGATGATCTTCAGATTGGTCAACCGTGGGCAGGCGTGACTGCGCATTCATACGTTCTAAATGGTCCGCAACCAGCTTGCCCGCGCGGAGCGTGTGGTTTTCGATGAGCCTTTTAGTCTCTGCCGCATCATGTCGTCGAAGCGCTTCGATGATTCTCGGGTGGTCATCACGGGTAGCCTGCAGCCAACCTGGGATGTGTTGATAGAAGTGGCGGGGCACGTATCGCGTGCGCGCCCGTAGAAACCATCGCAGTCTTGAAGCATCTGGCACGCGATTAATCGCTCGATGAAACGCGAAGTTATATTGCTCGATGAGGACCGCACGTTGTGAATCATCCTTCTCGTCCATGCAGGTGCGCTCGATCTCGTTCTGAAGACCGGATAGATGGTCGATCAGAGTCTCGGAACTCAGTAGAGCGGCCTCCTGTGCAAGCAGTCCCGCGACGAAGGCATGTACTCGGAAGACGTCGTCGATATCTCGCATGTTAGTATGGGCAACCTGGAATCCTCGCCGGGGGGTGGCCGTCAGGAGGCCCTCATTAGCTAACGTGACCAGCGCTTCCCTCACGGGCATGGCGCTAATGTGCAACGCGTTCGCCAGCGGATGGGCTGCCATTCTTTGGCCCGGTTGGTAGCGTCCGCTCAGTAGTGCGTCGCGCAGATACCGCGTCGCTTCTTCTCCCAGACTTCTACGCGTAAATTGCGAGAGGAGAGGCGATGACGCGATGTCCTGGTTGTCCCGCCCGGACGAAACCGAATCGTCCACAGCGTTGACTCTACCAGACCGGCTTACCCGTCATGAGCCAGTGACGGTGAGGCCGAGTCAGTTGACCGGACCCCCTGAACTGATCTGGACTGACAAATCAGGGTCCCCTCACGGGGGCCGGTAGGCGGGTGGGGAGGGTGTAGTCGAGCGCCTGTGAGGGGACCCCGTTTGGTGATCCCGGTGATGTGGCCCCGGTATTCCGGACCGGCCAAATGAGAGTCAAGCAACGGTCGTGGACTCCGTCGCGGCTGGTGAGGTGGGCGGCGACGGTCGGACCGGCGGTGGCGGAGCTGGCCGAGACGATATTGCGCAGTCGGCCCCACCCCGAACAGGGCTACCGGGCCTGCCTGGGGCTGATGCACTTGGAGAAGAGGTATGGCCGAGAGCGGTTGAATGCCGCTTGCCAGCGGGCGCTCACGGTGCGGGGGCTCTCATACCGGAGCGTGGAGTCGATCCTCAAGTGAGGGCTCGACCGGGTGCCGCCCCGGAGG
>PLDE01000134.1 GCA_003135035.1 Candidatus Dormiibacterota bacterium
CACCAGCGCGGAACCGGCGAGGCGCCAAATCACCTCGCCCCGGCCCTCCAACCATCTCGACCGGAGTCGACGTAAGCCGTCCAGCCCGTGAGTCAAGGTGAATCCCAAGACTAGGGCGACCAGTGGTGCAATGGCCCAGAGCACCACGAGACTCCCAATCGCCCGCCAGCGGACACCGGCGCCTGACGCAAGGGCGACTCCCACCAAGGAGAAAACCAGAAGCTGGATGGTCGAGGTGGGAACCTGGACCCGGTTGTACACCGTGGTGAGCGCGAAGGCGATCGCCAAGACCACGACTTCGTCGGAGACGGTGAGCCGATGCATGACCAAACCCTGTCCCACTCTAGCCTCGACCCCATGACTGCCCAACGCTGCCCCGAGGAAGGCCACCGGGGCCATCAGAAGGAGGGCCCGCCGGGCGCTCACCAGGCTGAGGGCGTGGGGCATTCCCATGCAGGCCCCGGTGTAGTGGGCTCCGATGCTGGCAGCGAAGCCCAGGGCCAAAGCGAGCAGCAAAAGGTCAGCGAACATTGAGATCGATTCAGCCGGCGCTGGTTACCCAGCCCGCAAGCGCGCGCACGGCCTCGAGATCGGGATCGCGAGCCGCATTTTGAGCAAGGTCAGGATTCACTGCTATGGCCCTGGCCACCTCCTCGAGCGCACCACCAGAATTCTCCATCCTGGCCTCCGCGCAGGCGAGGGCATAGCGTGCCATCCCCAGCGCCGGTCCGGGCAGTGCCATTGCCCGCGCGACCGCCACTCCGGCCCGATGAAGCTGCAGCGTCCGCTCCGACTGATCGTGGCTCAGCCAGTACTCACCCAGGTGGCCGCCGGGATGCCAGAAGCCCCGCACCACCACCTGCAACCAAAGTGGGCGCCCCCGCAGCCAGGGGTGAAGTGAGGTGTCGATGAGGTCTGCCTCGGGCAGCTCCCAGAGAAGATCCAGCAGTTCGACCGTGGTAGCTCGGCTGCTGGCAAGCACCTGCTCCCGACTGCCAGCGGAGAAGCGTTGGTAGGTGTCCTCTGAGGCGTGTTCGATCTCGCTAAAAGCAGGCGGGGTCTCACCGTCCAGAGTCGCGCGGAGTCGCGTCACTTGCTGGGCTTTGAACTCGGTGTTGTGGCCCACCAAGGCCGGTAGGGACCAGGACTCTGGGCTGCCTCGCTCCTCTCGAGCCGAAGCAGACTGGCCCAAGAGCGCTCCTTCCTCGGCAGCGGCGACGACCCGCACGATGGCCGTGATTGCGGCTCGGAGCTCTGAGTCACTCACAGCTCACCACCCTGGCTAGCGAAGTCGCAGCCTCCATCCGGGAGACTGGTTCAACCGGGTTGTTCACCATTCCGGCAAGCAGAGGCCGATGAGCCTTGAATTGGACTGAACCAGGGACGGCGATGATCTCCACAGCATTGAGACCGGCGCGGCCGAGCTGGTCCCGGAGCCGGCGTGGATCGATCGGAGTGCAGACGTCACCCAGGTGGATGAGACGAAAGCGCCAGCCGCCAGAGCTGTCCCGAGCCACGAAGATTCCCCCCGGCTCGAGAACGCGAGCCACCTCGGCAAAGAGTCGCTCCTGGGAGGCACTGTCACTGAGGTGATGGAGCATGGTGAAGCACACCACCGCGGAGAACGAGGCGTCCTTGAAAGGCGCAGCCGTGGCGTCACCCATAACCACCTTGAGCGACGGTCCTAGCTCGCGCCGGAGATATTCAGCCAGCGCGGGATCGTTCTCAAGAGCCACCAGCTCAGGCACGTGATCGAGGAGAGCGCGGGTACTGGCGCCATAACCGGGCCCCAACTCAAGCACGCGCCGACCGAGTGAGACTCCATCTAGAACCGCCGGAAGCATCTCCCCGGCGACATACCCAGCCCATCTGGGTGAGCGGCAGAGGCGTCGGTGATACAGATTCACAAGGTGGCCCCCTTTCTTGATGCAACCGCTTCGCTCGTCGAGCGTAGCATATACCTTATGTCCAGTGAGACAGGAGTGTTCGCGCGACTATCATGAACTGATGCCGAGATCCCTCCAGGGAAAACCCGAAGAGCCCCGGACAGGAGAACGCCCAGAGGCGGTGCGCGACCCCCGTTTACTCACGGCAGCCGTGGCCGTACTGGCCAGAACGGGGTGGGACGGCTTGACCATGGACGCCGTCGCGGAGGAGGCTGGGTTATCCCGGGTCACCGCTTGGCGTCTGGGCGCCAGCCGGGAGGCTCTGGTGAGCTCGCTGCTTCAGCGGCTTGAGGACGACTACCGCCGAGCGCTGTGGCCAGCGCTGACCGGCACTGGGTCGGCCCGAGATCGCATGGGGGTAGCGCTCCTGGCGCTCTTCGATGTAGCTGAGGGGCACCTGCCTCTGCTGATGGCGTCCGATCAGGTCTTCCACAAGGCTAGCCAGAGCGGGATCAACTTCAATGAGCCGTTCGCGAGACTCTTCCGCGACGGCCTGGAGGATGGCAGTCTGACCTGCCCTGGAGACGACGCGGATCAGTCAGCGGACTTGCTCTTCAACACCGCCTGCTGGCCGTACGTGCACCTCCGCGGTCGCCACCAGTGGGATCGAGAGAGGGTCCGTCGGCAACTAAGTGCCATGGTCCTGCCTCGGCCGCCGGCGCCCGGCTGAACTAAGCTCGAACCCCGGTCGGCCCGCCAAACCCGTTCCCCGGCAGCTCCGGATCGTCGAGTCCGGAGATTGGAGGAACCACTGCGTGTCATCGAGGCGTCCTGATGGTGAAGCAGAAGCACTGGCCGAACGTTGGGTCGGTCTCTATGGGGACATCGCCTTGCGCACCGCCTACCTATTTCTCCGCGATCGTGGTCTCGCCGAGGACTGCGTCCAGGACGCCTTTGTGAGCGCCTGGCGAGCGCGCTCCAGCCTGCGCGACCCGGGGGCTGAGCGGGCGTGGCTTCTCTCGATCGTCGCCAATACCGCCCGCTCCCACCTGCGGCGTCGGATACCCATCCCCACCGACACCCTGCCCGAGGATCCGACCACCCGAGATCCCTTCTCCGACCTTGCCCTCTCTGCCGACCTGCGCCAGGCACTGGATCAGCTGCCCGCCGATCAGCGCGAGGTGATCGCGTTGCGGGTCTATCTCGACCTGTCGGTCGAGGAAAGCGCCCGCACGCTCGGGGTCGCCGCAGGTACGGTGAAGTCCCGTCTCAGCCGAGCTCTGGAGGCACTGCGCCTGATATGGATCCCGACGAGCGACTGACCGAGCTGCTGCGTGGAGAGTTGCACCGCTCACTGGCGGAGATGCGGCTTAACCCGGAGCTCCGCCAGCAGTTGAAGGTCCAACTGCTGGCCACCCCCGCCAGCCGCTGGCCGGGGTGGTTGCGCACCCGTACCGGTGGGCTTCGCCGGAGCGTTCTCACCGGGGTGGCAGGCCTCGCGGTCGCCGGTCTCGCGGCGGCGGTGGTCCTCCCTCTGGTTGGTCAGCATCCTTCCGCTTCCAGCAGCCGGCAATACCTTGCCGTCGTTCCGCCCGGGGTAAGGGCTGGCGGCTCCCACGCCGCTGTGGTAGCGCCCGCTAGCTGCGGCAGCGGGTCGCTCCGACTCGAGGTCGCTCCAGGACAGATCTCCCTGGCCCAGGGACAAGCTGGCCAGCTCTCGATCACGGAGCTGAACGGTGCCTGCGCCCCCACGGTGTCGGTGACCGGGCCAGCGGCGGCCGTGCTCACCATTCAGTCCCGATCTCCATCCCCAGGCAACTCTGCTGGACTCGTTAAAGCGAACTACACGGTCACCTGGACCGGCCACACCAGAAGTGGAGGCGCCGATCCAGCAGGGAAATACCAGGTGACCGTTAGCGTCCCCGCCTCCCACGCCTTAGCGACAGCCACTATCACGGTCCGCCGATAGGCGTCCCCCAGGCGTGCGGCGAGCCGGTTCGACCGTCGGTCATGGGTGACAATGGCCCCGAATCATGGCCGCCATCCTCACTCTGCTCACCGACTTCGGCTCCGCCGATGGCTATGTGGGCGCCCTCAAGGGAGCCATCGCCCGAGTAGCCCCGCAGGTGCGAGTGGTCACCATCACACACGGTGTCCCAGCCCACGATATCGGGGCCGGTGCCTATTGGCTTGCCGCCTCCGCGCCCGCATTCCCCGATGGGACGGTTCACTGCGTGGTAGTGGACCCTGGGGTCGGAACCGACCGACCCTTAGTGGCAGCCAAGGTGGACCGCCAAGTGGTCGTGGCACCCGACAATGGCCTGCTTCACTTTTTGTGGAGCCGAGGCCAGGAGCGCATGGCGGTGCGGGTTGACACCAGCAGCTTCGACTCCAAGCCAATCAGCGCGACCTTTCACGGGCGCGACGTCATCGGACCGCTAGCGGCTCGCTTGGCCGCTGGGGCCACCCGCTTCGAAAACCTCGGTCCGCGAATCCCGAGCCCCCAACTGGTGAGCGATTTTCTGCCTCATGGGGACAGCGGCGGGAGCACCGCCCGGGTGCTCCTGGTTGACCGATTCGGCAATGCCATCCTCACCATCGCTCGGACCCACTGGTACCAGCCGGTGCCCGCCAGCGTGTCGCTCAACCACGGTCGGGTGATCTCGCAAATGGTGCGCACCTACGGAGAAATCGAAGCGGATTTTGGGATGCTCTGGAACAGCGCTGACCACCTCGAGATTGCCGGCAAGGGGATCAATGCCGCCGCCCTGCTCAACCTCCACGCCGGGGACTTGGTGCGCGTCGCCTGGGCGGCCACCACTCGCGGCGAGGAGGTCCACGCCGCCCGTCGGTCGTTGGCTTCTTGAGGGGGGGCCGCACCCGCTCCGCATCCGCCGAACAGGCCCGGGCGCTGGACGCCGCCTCGGGGCAGCTCGGCACCTCCGAGGAGGCCCTGATGGCGCTGGCCGGCTTCCAGTGCGCGCGACTGGTCCAGATCATCCTGGCTGGGTTAGCGAGCGCCGGTCCGGTAGCGGTGCTAGCCGGACCGGGGAACAACGGTGGCGATGCCCTGGGCTGTGCTCGGCATCTCGCTGCCTGGGGGACGCCGGTGAGGACCGTGACCCTGGCTAGTCTCGACGTACCGGAATCGCCGTCGTCGCGTCAGGCACGCGCTGCACGCGCTTCTGGGGTGGATGTGCGGCAGGTCTCCGAGGACCCCCAGGAAACGCTGACATGGGCGCTGCTTGGCGCCAGTCTGACCGTCGACGGATTGCTGGGGACGGGGAGCTCCGGGCCACTCCGGGGGATGATGGCCGAGGCCGTCCGCCAAGTGAACGCCGCCGGGACGCCCGTCCTGGCCATCGACTTGCCAAGCGGCCTGGAGGCGAGCGGTGGCGGCACAAACCGCGATGCTGTGCGGGCCGACGACACGCTCATGCTGGCCATCCCCAAGCGCGGATGCCTGGTCCCAGGCGCGCACGCCTTCGTCGGACGCCTGTGGTTAGCGGACATCGGCGTCCCCGCGCAGGCCTATCGGGACAGCGGACTCATGCCGCCGCTATTTAGTGCCGACGGTCTCAAGCGGTGCGAGCGATCCGCCTGACGGTCGTTTCGTCCCAGATCCGAGCTAAGTTCAGCAGCTGGTAGTTGCACGTGGCCCTTCCGCGGGTTATGCTTGCGCCAGCTCGCGTGTCAAAACACGCAACGTCATGAATACCGTCCTAGAAAGACCTCAGATCGCCGCGAGCACGCTGGAAGACCTTGGTCGCCAGCATCTCGATGCCCTAGTCACGTTCGCCCTCCACTTGACCGGTACGCCCGAAGATGCGGTGGAGTACGTGACGGCAGGTCTTTTTCATGCTCGGCATTTTCCGGCCGCAGCTCTGCAGCGGGACGGACGCGCCATCCTCTATCGGGCGGTGACTCGGGCCGCTCGCCAGAATCAGCACTACCCGCCTCAGCGTCGGGGCGTNNTCGCCAAGCGACCGCCTCTGATCAGCCTGGGACCCGCCGCTGCCGATGCGGCTCGCATCAACACGGCCAAGAGAGCCATGTTGGCGACTGAGTTCGGCCGCCGAGCAGCTCTGCTGCTGCGCGATTTGGCCAAACTCTCCTACCGCGAAATCGCGGTGGCGATGGAGTGTTCACCAGAGGCGGCCTCGCGGCTGGTCGCGTCAGCTCGTCGCGAGTTTGGCAGTATTTATCGCGATATTTCCATATGAAATGCAGCCTACTGACGCTCAGCTGCGCCCTCGACGGCGAGCTCTCACGCGAGCGCCAGTTGGAGCTCGATGCTCACCTGATCACCTGCGAGCGCTGCAAGACCGGCATGCGTTACCTGCGGGAAGAGACAGAGCGAATTTCCATGCTCGCCCCCGTCCACCTCTCCGCCAGCACGGCCACCGCACTCCTGGAACGCTCACACGTTCTGATGTCTGTCGGTGCACCCAGCCAGCTCGCTCAGACCGAGGATGGCGCGGCGACAGCAGACGAACCGTCGCTGACGGCGCCAGATCCGTTCGGCGCACTGGGAATCGGAGCCGCGATCCTGGATTCGCCCCANNCAGACCAATCCGACGCCGACGCGCTGGCCGCGATTCCCGAGGAGTTGTGGCTCGCGGACGCGCCTGAGGAGCCCGCTGGCGAGGCGGTTGAATCGGAGCCGACGGCCCTCGAGCAGCCATCCCCGGAGATTGCCTGGGACTCCTCTGCCCCGGTTGAAGAATCACCTCCGGCGGCCCTGGAGTCGGCAGACGAAGTCTCTGATGTCGACCCGACCGAGGCGGAACCGGTGTTTGGGCCGAGCCCGGACCCGACACCCGACAATCGGCCCAGCTCGATCGTGGTCCCAGGCTGGGAGCCAGCTACCGAACTCAAGGTGCCCTGGCGC
>PLDE01000280.1 GCA_003135035.1 Candidatus Dormiibacterota bacterium
GCGATTGCTGTGGGCCTCGACCGGTACCAAGAACAAGGACTATAGCGACGTGCTCTATGTCGAGGAATTGATCGGCCCCAACACCGTCAATACCGTGCCGCCGGCGACGCTCGATGCCTTCCGCGATCATGGCAAGCCGCGCGACAGCCTCGAGGAAAATGTCGAGGAGGCCAGGCGCGTGCTCGCCGAGCTGGAGAAGTCCGGCATCTCGCTCGATGCGATCACGGCCGACCTCGTCAAGGATGGCGTCAAGCTGTTTGCGGATGCCGCCGACAAGCTTTACGGCGCGGTCGCGCACAAACGCGCCGCCGTGCTGGGCCATGGCATCGACCGGCAGGAATTGGCGCTCGGAGACAGCATCGGCAAGGCCGTCGAAAAAAGCACCGAAGACTGGCGCGCGTCGGCCAAGATACGCCGGCTCTGGCACCACGACAAATCGGTCTGGACCGGTACCGATGAGGACAAGTGGCTGGGCTGGCTGAACAGTGCAGCCACGGCAGACGTGACTGATTATGAGGACTATGCGCGGAAGGTGAAGGGGCAGAATTTCACCGACGCCGTGCTGCTCGGCATGGGCGGATCGAGCCTCGCGCCCGAGGTGCTGTGGCGCACCTTCGGCGCCCCCGAGGACGCGCTCGCCCTCCACGTGCTCGACTCGACCGACCCGGACGCGATCCTCGAGGTTCAAAGCCAGATCGATCTCCCGCATACGCTGTTCGTCGTCTCGACGAAATCCGGCGGCACGATCGAGACCCTGTCGCTATTCGCCCACTTCCACGCGCTCGTTCCCGACGGCCAGCACTTCATCGCGATCACGGACCCGGCGAGCACGCTCGTCGAGCTCGCCAAGAAGCACGGCTTCCGCGCCTGCTTCGAGAACGACCCGAACATCGGTGGGCGCTACTCGGCGCTGTCGCTTTTCGGACTCGTTCCAGCAGCGCTGATCGGCGCGCCCGTTCACGCGCTGCTCGAGCGCGCGGTCATCGCCGAGCAGGCCGCTGCCCACTTCGACTCGAGCGCCTCAAACCCCAGTCTCTGGCTCGGTCTCGCGATCGGCGAGCTCGCGCGTCACGGCCGCGACAAGCTGACATTCGTTGTCGGCGACGCGGTCTCGAGCTTCGGGCTGTGGGTCGAGCAGCTCGTCGCAGAGAGCACTGGCAAGCATGGCCGCGGCATCCTGCCGGTCGCCGACGAGCCGCTGCTGGCTCCGGAGGCCTACGACTCGGACCGCGTCTTCCTCCAGCTGCGCGATGAGGAGCAGCGCGACGCGCAGGCGGACGAGCGACTCGCCGCCCTCGCCGCCGCCGGACATCCGACGCTGAGGCTGACCGTCAACGCCGCCGAGGACCTCGGACGGCTCTTCTTCAGTTTCGAGTTCGCCACCGCGGTCGCCGGCTGGGTGCTCGAGATCAACCCCTTCGACCAGCCCAACGTCCAGGAGAGCAAGGACAACACCATCCGGCTCCTCGAGGGCTGGGAGCGCGACCATCGCCTGCCCGAGCCGGCGATCGATCTCATCGATGGCTCAGTGCGGGTGGCAGGTGCTCCCGAGGCGGCCAGCCTGGAGCAGGCGCTGCTGGGATGGTTGGAGGGGCTGGGACCACCTTGGTACCTGGGGGTAATGGCCTACTTGCCGATGCGGACCGATCACCCCGAAGATGCCGAGCTGATCGCCAGGCTACGGGCCGGATTGATGCGAGCCAGCGGCTGCGCCACCACCTTTGGCTTCGGCCCCCGCTTTCTCCACTCCACCGGGCAGCTCCACAAGGGAGGGCCGGAGACCGCCGCCTTTCTCCAGATCACCGGAGTCCACGAGGGAGACCTCGACATCCCGGAGCGGCCCTACACCTTCGGGATCCTCCAGCAGGCCCAAGCGCTGGGTGACTACCAGGCTCTGACCGAGCGCGGTCGTAGAGTGCTCCGAGTGCGCTGCGAGGATGTCGCCCGAGGTCTGGAGCAGCTCACCCAGGTGGTCGAACGGCTCTTGTTGCCCGTCAGCAGCTGAGGGAGAACCTGTGCAGGCAGCCGGGGCGAACTGGGCAAGGACGGCCAAAAGTGACTGAGAGACAGCTGCCGGGGTGAGTGCGAGCGAGGGGGCGAGCGAGCCTCAGATCCGGGTCTTCAGCGACCCCGAGTCCCTGGCTCGTCACGCTGCCCGGACTCTGGCGGAGGAGATCCGCGAGGCCGTCACCTCTCGAGGCGAGTGCGTGGCCGCCTTGCCCGGGGGCAGCACTCCTCAAGAGGCCCTCGAGCTCCTGGCCCGGGAGGAAGACGTGGACTGGGCCAGGACCGTGGTACTGCCCGGGGACGAGCGTATGGTTGCCCTGGCCGATCCGCAGTCCAACGAGCGCATGCTCCGCGCCGCGCTGGTCGACCGGATTGTCGGCGACCGCCCGCTCGTGCTCGGTTGGGAGATCGAGCCGGGCCTAGGCCCGGAGATGATCAGTCAGAGATTCGAGGCCCGTTTGCTGGGTGTCGTGCCCTACGTGGACGGCCGCCCCCAGCTGGACATCCTGGCCTTGGGGATGGGCGCCGACGGACACACGGCGTCGCTCTTCCCGGGCCGGTCTTATCCCGAGGAGGCGGTGGTCCTGGCCACCATGCACCCAGACGGCCAGCGTCGCCTCAGCCTCGGACCCCTGGTCCTGCGCTGGGCCCGGCGCACCCATTTCCTGGTCGACGGTGAAGCCAAGGCGGCGACCCTGTACCGGGTGGTGCGGGGGGCCTATGACCCGGTCACCTGGCCAGCCCAGCTGATCGCTCGCAACGTGCCGGCCTGCGAGATCTGGTGCGACGCAGCGGCCGCCTCCCAGCTCGGTGGGGGCGCCGGGTGAGCCTGCTCGCCCCCTCGATCCTGGCCGCCGATCTGGCCCACCTCGGCGATGAGGTGAGCGCTTGCGAGGAAGCCGGGGCCGACCGCATCCACATCGACATCATGGACAACCGCTTCGTGCCCAACCTGACCATGGGGCCGGAAGTGGTGGCAGCCTGCCGGCGCTCGACCTCCCTCTTACTGGAGGCGCACCTGATGGTGGAGCGGCCCGACGGGATCATTCCCCGCTTCCGAGCGGCCGGAGCCGACCTGATCACCGTCCACGTCGAGGCCTGCCCCGAGCTGCAACGCACGGTGGATCTGGTTCGCGCCGAGGGCGCCGACTGTGGCGTGGGCATCAATCCGGCGACCCCGGTCGAGAGTCTGATCGATATCCTGCCGGAGATCAGCCTGGCCTTGGTGATGACCGTGGAGCCGGGGTTCGGTGGCCAGGCACTTCTGGTCCCCACCCTGGCCAAGGTCAGGCGCTTGCGGGAGATGCTGGAGGAGCGGCAACTGAGCTGCGACATCGAGGTGGATGGCGGTGTCGACCCGAGCAATGCCCAGCAGTGCCTGGTGGCCGGCGCCAGCGTCCTGGTCGCCGGCACGGCAGTGTTCAAGGCGTCGGGAGGGACCCGGGCCGGAGTCAGCTGCCTGCTCGATCTGATGGGTAGGCCACAGTCCGAGGCGGTCCGGCGAGCATGACCGAAGCCGAGACTCCGGCGAACCGGCCCGCTAGCACCGTGCTGCCGGCGCCTGAGCACTCCGAGCTTCCCGGCGAGATACTGCAGGTCTTCGTCGAGGTCGACCGCAAGTGCGGGGTTTTCATATTTCCCCAGTTGCGTCAGCTTGGAGCTGGGCAGGCGGTGGACGACCTGCTGGCGGCGGCCGAGGTGTTGGCCCAGAGCGCGGGTGGAGGCCCAGCTGAGGAGGTTGGCCTGGGGTATCGGGAATTGCTCAACCGGGCCCAGTCCGCGCTTCGCGAAGCGCGAACCATGGAGGTTCACCAGGAGGCGCAGCACCGCGACCAGCGGCAGGGTGAGGCCCGTCTCGCAGCCGCCCTCTTGGGTGCCAGGTCGCGCCTACCGGTGCCGCGAATGGCTCGGCTCCAACAGAGCCTCAGCGAGATGGCGGAGGCAGAGGGCGGTGACCCGGTGGCGGCGGTGGAGGCGGCCGTCGCCGAATGGGAACGACTAAGCCAGGTGCGGCAGTCGCGGGAGGCCGAACGTCTCGCCGACCGGGCTCACCGCGTGGTCGAACCCCGCCAGCAGCAGACGGCGCGCAGTCGCAAGGCCCTCAGAGATCAGGCCAAGGTCGTGGAACTGGCTCGCGCCTTCGTGCTCGGGGAACCCGAGTCAGCTCGGGCAAACGAGGGCGAGGCCCAGGATCAGTGACGGGCGGTCTCTA
>PLDE01000260.1 GCA_003135035.1 Candidatus Dormiibacterota bacterium
CCCGACGGAGCAGTCTTTAGGTTGTTGACTAGCTCAATCAGGGCGCTCAGCTGGTCCCCGTGGGCGAGCGTCAGGGAGCGGTTACCCACAGCCGGCGCCAGGCTCTGCAGGGAGATCGTCGCCGAGCGGTCCGAAGTGAGCACCAGGGTGGCGGCGGTCCGGGAGGGCAGCCAGATCACGTCGGTTTCAATTCGGACCGCGGTGCTCCGGGAGCCGAGCGGCGCAAAAGAATAGACGAGCCAGGCAGTGCTAATACCGCTGGGAAGACGCCGATAAGCCCAGTCGAGCCCGTTCGGCCCTGGGTCGCCCGAGCCTCCGGTGCTGGTGCCGGTCAGCGTGGTCGCAGCAGGCCGGTGGGAGATGGCGAAGCTGTTGAAGCGGGCGGCCGACATGGGAACCTTCCAGAGCGAATGAAGGTCAACTGCGCTGCTTGCGGCCAACTTCTGGCCGGCCTCGTCGAGAGCAGCCGGGGGAGGCGTCTCCAGGCGCTGGCTCGATGCTGGCATAACCACCGACGCCAACATTCGCTCAGCCAACGTCTGGGCTCGGCGCTGGTTTACCGGCTCCTTGCCAGGGGAAGCCGTGCAGGCGGTGAGGCCGCCGCAAGCAGCCAGGCAAACCACGGCCAGCAGGACGCTTCGCGGGCCGCTGAGCTTCATCTCTGCCAAGAGTGACGTCCTGGAGCCGGTTTCGGTTCCAGTACCCCACCGGCCGGTCGGGGGCGGGTTCTTCCAGGCCCGGGACGGGTGAGATCGACTATTCGGGCTCGGAAAGGTGGAGGATGTCGCGAACCACAGCTACCAATTCGTCCCGCAGTCCAGTCGGTGTCTCCCGCCCCATGCCCCTGGTGGTGCCGATGGCACCTGCCATGACCGCACCGAGCGCGGCTGAGATGCGCACCCGGTCGGGGAAAGGGATGTGCTCATTGCCGACGAATTCCACCCACTGCTCTTCCAGGTGTTGGTGCTCTTTCTGGTGTTCGGGGTCGTGATCCCCGAGAGCCTCGATGGCGGTGCGATTCCGCTCCATCAGAGCGAAGGTTCGGCGGTGGGAAAGCACCTGGTCCAGCAGCACCACTAGGGCCGCGAGGACGGCCTCCCGATCGAGGGGCCCGTCCTGGCCGTGAAGCGCCTGGAGCAGGTCGAGTCCGTGATTCCCGATCCCGTGCACCCGCTCAATCAGAGAGGCGAGCAGCTCCTCCTTGCTTCGAAAGTGGTAGTAGAGGGCCGCTTTAGTGACGCCCACCCGCTCAGCCACCTCACGAAGCGACGTCTTGTCGAAGCCCTGCTCCGTGAAGAGATCTATCGCCGCCTCCATGATCCGGTCTCGGGTAGAGGCGGTGTCGGGGTGGCCGGCCTCGTCGATCTCGGTCACCTTACTTGACGGCCGGTAGATTGTGGCTTTACCATCTGCGGGTAGTTTACCGGCCGTATGGTAAGGAGCGTCGCATGGGCGAGCACGAACCGATCCTCGTAGAGGGTCTGGTCAAGGTCTATGGCAAGACCAGAGCGGTCGACGGCCTCGACCTGGTCGTCGCCAAGGGCAGCGTGGTCGCCGTCTTGGGGCCAAACGGCGCCGGGAAGACAACCTTGATCCGCATCCTCGCCACCTTGGCCAAGCCGACCGGTGGGCGGGCGATGGTGGCCGGCTACGACGTCGCCTCCCACCCCGCCCAGGTTCGCCGCAACATCGGAATCGCCGGCCAGTCCGAGAGCATCGACGAGTACCTCACCGGGCGCCAGAACCTGGTGATGGTGGGCGAGCTGAGCCGGCTTCCCCGTTCGGAAGCGAAGCTACGGGCGGCCACCCTGCTGGGTCGCTTCGAGCTGAACGACGCTGCCGACCGGCCCACCAAGACCTACTCGGGGGGGATGCGCCGGAAGTTGGACCTAGCCGCCAGCATGATCACCCAGCCCGAGGTGCTCTTCCTGGATGAGCCCACCACCGGGCTCGATCCTCGAGCCCGGATGGGCATGTGGCAATTGATCCGAGAGCTGGGCGACGCCGGCACGACCATCCTGCTGACCACCCAATACCTGGACGAGGCAGATCAACTCGCCCACAACATCGCCGTCGTCGACTCGGGCAAGGTGATTGCCTGGGGCAGCCCCGACCAGCTCAAGACCCAGGTTGGGGGGGCGGTCCTGGAGGTGACCCTTCCCGCCACCGCGGACACCGAGGTGGCGGCTGCCCTGCTGCGTGGTGCCATCTCCAAGTCGGTCACCGTCGACCAGCGTCGGCACAAGCTCACCCTGCCTACCACCGAGGAGACGGGCCTGGTCACCAAGGTGATTCGCGCCCTGGACGCGGGCGACATCCCCGTCGATGACGTGACCGTGCGCCGGCCCGCCCTGGACGATGTCTTCATGACCCTGACCGGACACGGGGCCGAGACGGACAAGGAGGCAGCTGCATGAGCCTCGCCCCTGCAGCGCAGCTGCAGCACACCCCGGGGGAGAGGGGTCTTTCCCGGATCCTCTGGTTCCTGAGAGACGTACTGGTCCTCACCCGGCGCAGCTTGATCCATGTGATCCGGGACCCCGCTCAGCTGGCCGACGTGACCATCCAGCCGATCATGTTCGTAGTCCTCTTCACTTTCGTCTTCGGGAGCGCCATCCGTCTCCCCGGTGGCGGCAACTACCACGAGTACGTAGTGGCCGGGATCTTCGGCATCACCATGGCCGGTGCCGCCCCTGGGGTGGCAGTCGGACTCGCCAACGACATCCAGTCGGGAATCATCGACAGGTTCCGCTCTCTCCCCATGTCTCGGGGAGCCGTCCTTGCCGGTCGATTGACGGCCGATCTGATGACGGCCGTCCTGGGCCTGATCGTGGTGGTGGCGGTGGGCGTAGCCGTTGGCTGGCGGGTGCACACCAACCCTCAGGATGTGCTGGCCGGCTTTGCCCTCGCCCTCCTTTTCAACTATGCCATGAGCTGGGCTGGCGCAGCGGCCGGACTCTGGTTGCACAACCCCGAGTCGGCCCAGGCGATGGCCTTCGTGGTCTTCTTTCCGATGATCTTTGTGTCCAACGCTTTCGTGGCGCTGCAGAACATGCCGATCTGGCTGCGGGTGGTGGCGGAGTGGAACCCGGTCAGCACGGTCACCGCCAGTTGCCGGGAGTTGTTTGGCAATCCCAACCCCTCGGCGGCGGTCCAGGTCTGGCCCTTGCAGCATCCCGAGCTGGCGACGATCATCTGCGCGCTAGCTCTGCTGGCTGTCTTCGTGCCTATCTCGATTCGTCTCTACCGACGCGAAGATCTCACCTGATTCAACGCTTGGTCGAGGCGCCCACCGAAGCGGATAGCTAGTCGCCGTCCTCAACCCCCGGGTTGGGAGTTTCCAGGGCTGCTAGAGACGTTAGCTGCCGGCCGCGATCATCAAAGTTGGTCGGATCGAGCCACTCCTCGAAGCGAGCTCGCCGCGCCGGCCACTCTTGGTCAAGCATGGAAAACCAGGCGGTGTCGCGATTGCGACCCTTGGTGATCATGTGTTGCCGGAAGACGCCCTCGAAGGTAAAGCCCAATCGGAGAGCCGCCCGGCGCGAGGCCGCATTGAGCGCGTTGCACTTCCACTCGTAGCGGCGGTAGCCGAGCTCCTCAAAGACGTAGCGAGCAAGCAGGTACATCGCCTCGGTGGCTCCCCGGGTGCGCTGCAGCTTTGGCGTATAGAGGATGTAACCCACCTCGATGCAGCGATGTTGCGGCTCCATGCGCATCAGCGCGGCCCAGCCCAGCGCGCGCTGAGTTGAGTGATCGAGGATGGCGTAGAAGCGATAGCTGTCCGACTGGCAGAAGCGCGCCACGGTGGCCTGAAACTCCTCAGCCTCGGCGAAAGGTCCGTCGAAGAGGTAGTCCCAGAGGCCATCGTTGGCCCGATCCTGAAGGGTTTCCCAGAGCATCGGTCCGTGCTTCTCCGAGTCGAGTGGGGCCAGGTCCACGTAGCGACCGGGCAAGCTGATCGAGCTTGGGAGTGGAGCGGGGGAAGGTTCGACCCGGGGACCGACGGGTAAGCGTTGGTCAGTGTCAGCCACAGGCACTTGGAAGCACCTCCTCACGAGCCGATGTCCTGGCCGGCGGACTCGCCCAGCGCTGGAATCGCCGCGTCGGGCAAGCCCTTCGAGCGCGATGCCCGCGGGCCGCCCATTGTCCCGGGAA
>PLDE01000238.1 GCA_003135035.1 Candidatus Dormiibacterota bacterium
TCAGCAGATAGCCTTCCAGCCACCCTTGGCAGAGGTGTTCACTGAGAATCTCCATGACCCGGCCATCCGGGGCCAGGTGGTCGTCGCCAGGCACCGTCTCAGCCACCCAGTCTCGGTTCGTGCTCTCGAAGACGGCGGACAAGCGGTTGGAGGCTGTTTCGTCTGGGCCCATCAAGCGAAAGTTGTGTGGATTCCGCGCGATCACATCCCGGAGAAAGACCCCGAGCACTCCGGTTGACTCGTTGAAGGTGGTTCCTGGCTGGGGTACCGCCACCGCATAGTCTCGGAAGTCGGGGAGCTTGAGGTCTTGGAGTAAAGCACCCCCATTGGCGTGAGGGCTGGCGCTCATCCTGAGCTCCCCCTCAGGCGCCAGAGTCTTGAGCTCCGCCCGGAGGGTGCCCCCTTCATCAAACAGCTCTTCGGGGCGATAGCTGAGCATCCACTGCGCCAAGAGAGCGAGATGCTCAGGCTGGCCACGCACATCCGTGATCGGAACCTGGTGTGCACGGAAGGTACCTTCGACCTGTAGCCCATCTACCACGGCTGGTCCGGTCCAACCCTTCGGGGTACGTAGCACCAGCATCGGCCAGCGGGGACGCTCGAGGTTGCCGTCTGACCTGGCTTCGGACTGGATGTGCGCGATCTCATCAAAGGCGTGGTCCATGGCTGCGGCCATCGCCAGATGTACCACCGCAGGTTCGCTGCCAGACACGAAGATTGGCTCATAACCGTACCCAACCAGCAGGTGGTGCAGTTCATCCTCGGAGATCCGCGCCAGTACGGTCGGGTTGGCGATCTTGTAGCCGTTCAAGTGGAGGATCGGAAGTACGGCACCGTCCTGGGCCGGATTGAGGAACTTATTGGAGTGCCAGCTGGTGGCGAGAGGGCCCGTCTCCGCTTCGCCGTCGCCAACCACACATGCCACCACTAGGTCGGGGTTGTCGAATGCAGCCCCGTAGGCGTGGCTCAGGGAATAGCCCAATTCGCCACCCTCGTGGATGGAGCCGGGGGTCTCCGGGGCGACGTGGCTGGGAATGCCACCGGGAAAGGAGAACTGGCGAAACAGCTTTGACATCCCCTTGACGTCTTCGGTTATCTCGGGATAGACCTCGCTGTAGGTCCCTTCCAGGTAAGTGTTGGCCACAATGCCAGGACCCCCATGTCCCGGCCCGGTCACATACATGACTCTCACCTGCCGGTTCCGAATCACCCGGTTCAGGTGTGCATAGATGAAGTTCAGACCCGGCGTGGTTCCCCAGTGGCCAAGGAGGCGCGGCTTGACGTGCTCGGGCCGCAGCCGCTCTCGGAGGAGCGGATTGTCCAGCAGGTAGATTTGGCCCACGGAAAGATAGTTGGCGGCGCGCCAGTAGGCGTCGATCAACGCCACCTGGGCGCCGGTTAGGGGATGGGTCTCCGTTACCGGGACAGACCCGTGCTCACTTGCCACACGTCCTCAGTATGGACCGGACCCGCCGTAGCCCTTCGTCCGCGGCGGCTATCAAGGCGGGGACCAGTTGACGCCTGCAGTCTGCCGACCCGCTTGGGCCTGGTGGGTCTGGATCTGAGCGTGGGGCCCCACCACTACTACCGGGCAGTGAGCCCGGGATACGCAACGTTGAGAGACTGAACCAAGCAGTAGGCTAGCCGCGGCAGAGTGGCCCCGAGATCCGACCGCCAAGACGTAGGCTCCCTCACTAGCTCCCACGAGAACGTCCGCCGCTGGACCGCGCAGCACCTGTGCGTCGATCTGAACTGTTGGGTAGTCCCTGGAGACCTTCTCCACGGAATCACGTAGTGGCGTACGGGCCTCAGCCGCCAGCTCACGGGTGAGCACAGGGTCGACTCTCGGGTAGGGCCCTGCAAAGGCCACCAGCGGAGGCTCGAAGACACGAATCGCCATAACTGTTGTGCCGCGAGTTTCTGCCTCGGATGCGGCCCACTCTAGAGCGTGACGAGCTGCGGGCGAGTCGTCGACCCCAACGACGATTGGGCCGCTCTCCCCTTGAGACGTCGCTACCGTTTTCTCCATTGCTGTCATGAGTGCCACCTTCCTTGTTGCCGACTGAACCACACAGAGCGGTCACGTTGATCATGCCTACGTAGGAAGGGAAGGGAGCCGGGAGAACCTCTTGAAAGCTTACGCGGAGAATCACCCAGGGCATCCGGACGACCGAGTCATTGCGAATGCATGAGAGCCGCAGGCAATTTCCCTTACCGAGATCCCGTGCTCGTACGCTTAGCATCGAACCCACTCCGAAGCGATCCTGCAAGGAGCGGTACCCGCCAGAGTTCTTCGGAGGCGAGGCCGCAAGCTCAATTGGAGGGTCGTAGATGACAAGGCAGCAACCCAATCAAAACACTGCTTCGCTTTCACGCGATCCGCGGACGAGGGTGGCGCGGCTGCTCATTGCCGCGACGGTGCTGGCGTGGATTCCGATCGTAATTCACGTCTACCACGGCGACCTTAGCTCCGGTTAGCGCTTCGACGGTTGGGTGATTAGACGGGACTGTTAATTTTTCCCGCGCTCGGAGCGCGCAGAGAACAAGCCTTGGAAGGCGTGGCTCCCGAGGCCACGTTCTCCTTGTCACCAGGGGCAAGGGCGGGCTAGCAGCGTTTACATGCCCTCGTCAACGACACAGTCAGGAGATTGGCCTGACACCATTCATAGGATTCCGAAGGCAGGCTATCGAAAACCGATCAGGCGGACTTTCCGGAGCGAGGGTGGATCACCACGACGGGACAGTGGGCGTGGGTCACGCATTGCTGAGAGACCGAGCCGAGCAGCAGGCCAATAAAGCCACCGTGTCCACGCGAACCAGTGACCAAGGCGACGGCCAGTTTGCTGGCGTCGATCAAAGCCATCGCTGGCGGACCCTCGACTACCCTGGACTCGATCTGAACTGAAGGGTGTTCCTCGGATGCCTCGGCGATCTCGGCCAACAGGGTCTTGCGGCAGATGTCGGCCAACTCTTCCATGTCGGCCGCGGCGAAAGCGAAACCTGGGGAGGCGCTCGCCAGTGCCGGAAGCTCCCACGAACTGATCGCGAGGACGGGGTTCCCATGGGCTTCCGCCTCGTGAATGGCCCAGTCCAGAGCCAGCCGGGCCGTCGGGGAGCCATCGACGCCAACCACGATTGGCGACGTACGGTCGGCCTGCTCAGAGTAGCTCTTGGCGGTCGTACTCATTAGGGACTCCCTTCTGCCGTGGCGGCCCGTGAGCTGCCGCTTCCATCGCTAGACACCCCCTATCGTGCCGTCGTGGCCCATCTCGGGCGAGGTGGCTAGCACTGGGCTCGCCCTGCGTGGAATCACCTGCTTCGGCGTGGGCCAGAGCCAGGGCCGGGAGGCGGTTACCATGCACCGCAGGAGATGACCGATCCTGAGCAGGGCCCCGAAGCGACCGGAGACCGAGATTCGCTCGAAGGGCTCCAGTCCGCCCTGATCGAAGCCGGGGTCTTGCTGGCCGCTGAGTTGTCCTTGCCGACTCTTCTGCGCCGGCTGGTCGAGATCGCGGTGAGAAGCACCGGAGCCCGTTACGGGGCGCTGGGCGTGATGGGGCCGGGGGGTGGCATTGTGGAGTTCATCAGCGTGGGACTGGACGACCGCCAGCGAGCCGCCATCGGCCATATTCCCAGGGGCCGGGGCATCCTGGGCGCCCTCATCCATGACCCCAAGCCGCTGCGCCTAGTCCGGCTTCAGGATGACCCACGATCTGTCGGCTTCCCCCCCAACCACCCGCCGATGACGTCGTTCCTGGGCGCACCGGTGCGGGCTAGGGGTCAGGTCTTCGGCAACCTCTACCTGACGGAGAAGAAGGACGGGCAGCCCTTTAACGCGGCCGATGAGTCCGCCGTCACGATATTGGCCAACCAAGCGGGAGTCGCTGTCGCCAATGCTCAGACCCATCGGGGTCTGCTGCAAAGGGAGCGGTGGCTGGAAGCTCTCCACGAGATCACGGAGGGTTTGGTCTCCGGCGAGCCCAACGACCAGCTGATGAATAGGATCGTACGGAGCGCGCGTTCGCTGGCGGGCGCAGATCTAGCGGCGATCGCGATCGTAGCGCCCGAAGGCTCGACTACTTTGCGAGTGGTCGCAGCAGACGGGCTTGGCGCCGATGAGGTCCTAAATGCTCCCGATCGCGAGTCGGGAACTCCCTCACACCGAGTGCTCGCCACCGGTCAAGCGACGACCGTCCGTCCTGAGCAGACCGAGCTCCGCGCCACCCTGGTGGGCGCCGCGAGCATCCCCGTCACCGCGCTGATGGTGGTCCCTTTGGTTGTCGGGGGTAAGGCGGCCGGGACCATCAGTCTCACTTGGTCGCAGGACGATGCGGACTTGGGATCCGAAGCGCTCAACTTGCTGGAAAGCTTCGCGAGCCAGGCATCCGTAGTCCTGGATTATTCGAGAGTGCAGGAGCAAGCGCTCCGGTTGGCAGTAGTTGAAGAGCGCAACCGGATCGCGCGCGACCTCCACGACGAGCCGGTCCAAGCCTTGATCTATTTGGCCCGGCGACTGGAGCGGATGGCCGCCGACTCCGCTTCCCACCAGGCGTCGGCTGCCCAGCTCGAGGAGACCCGAGAATTGGCCGTGGCGGTGGTTGATGGCCTTCGCCAGTTGACCGAGGGACTGCGCTCAGAGATCTTGGAGCAGGAGGGACTGGCGGCGGCGCTGTTGGATCTGTCCAAGCGCTTTACTTCTCGAACAGCGATAGCAGCGGAGTTCTCAAGCCGCCGAGCATCCGGCCGCTGGAGTCCCGAACTGGAACGTAATCTACTTCGCCTGACCCAAGAGGCACTCAGCAACGTCGAGCGCCATGCGTCAGCCAGTCGGGTCATGATGACCCTCACCCTGCGCCCGGGCAGGCTCACGCTCCGGGTGGCTGACGATGGAGTTGGGTACATCACGTCCGGAGACCATGCCGTCCGGCCAGGGCTCGGAACGATCGGGATGCAGGAGCGGGTGGCGCTATATGGGGGCCGTCTGCTGATCAGATCTCGCCCCGGTCGGGGAACTGTGCTTCTGGCGACAGTGCTCGCCACGCAAGGTCCCGATCGTGGTGGCAACCACCCGTGGGCTTAGGAGTGATTTCACGCGTTCCTTCGGGAAGGAGTCGAGGTACGCTCCATAGCTAAATGAGCAATAAGGTGACGACCATTGTGGTGGCTGAGGACCACGCCTTGGTGCGCGAGGGCACCCGGCAGATCCTGGCTGGGGAGAATGACCTCTCCGTGGTAGGGGAGGCTTCCCGGGGCGATGAGGCGGTTCAGGTAGTGGTTCAGCTACGCCCCGACGTGGTCTTGATGGACATGCGCATGCCCGGCATTAATGGGATCGACGCCACTCGCCAGATCCTGGCTCAGGCGCCCGACACCAAGGTGGTNNAGGGAGTCCGCGCAGTCGCGGCTGGAGCGGTGGTCCTCAGCCCTAGCCTGTCACGACGCCTGGCCCAGGCCCGCACTGACCAGGAACGGGCCAGTGATCGCCTCAGCGCCCGCGAGCTGGCCGTACTGCGCCAGATCGCCTTGGGACACGCCAACAAGGAGATCGCCCGAGACCTGGGGATAAACCTGCGCACGGTCGAAGGCCA
>PLDE01000066.1 GCA_003135035.1 Candidatus Dormiibacterota bacterium
GATCGCCGCTGCCCCCTACCCCGCTCCCCCGGCGACGCCGGCTGCCAGCCCACCCGCTTCCGACACTCCGGACGAGGAGAACGTGGTGGTGCGGATCTCCGGCGAGGATCAGTACCGCCTAAACATCGCCGAGCGGCCGCAACTGGAGCCCCTCGATGCCGCCCTCAGTAAGGCCATCGAAGATCACGACCAGGCGGCCTATGGACAGGCTCTGAGCGCACTGCTCAACTTTGTCCGCGCCCACGGGAGCAAGTTGCCGGCGGACTCGCTGGTCCCTTCCGATGTGATGCTGCCCTCGGAGGACATGACCCTCGAGGAGGCGACCAAATTGCTCTCCGACGGTGGGACCGTGGTCGAGGCAGGAGCGCAGGCAACCTCCTAACCGGAACTAATCGGGAGTAGCCGGCATACCTTCAGGCGCCAGATCCGTCCGATCTCTGTGGCGGTGCTTTAGACGGGGACGCCCCAGAGCGGAAACCAAGCGCTCAGGTTGGGCTCGACGGGAAGGTCTTCTTTGACGATGGCGGAGAGGCGCATCTCCTCGGCGTTGTCGCGCTGGCGCTCGCCACTGGGAACGAAGGGGTAGAAGGTCCCCTGCTTGTAGCCGTAGATCCAATAGATCTTGCGCTGTCCCTGGAGGAAAGGAAAGACCGAGGCTAGCAGACAATCCCCCAGCCCCTCGTCTATCAGACTCTCGACGACCCCATGGAGAGCCGCGATCAGGGACTCGAAGTCGGAACCGTCGATCACCATCCACTCGAAGCCGAGATCGTCCTTGACCTCTCTCACCTTGAGGGCATCGTCGGGGGCCGTCTGGTCCTGGACCTGGAGCATGCCCACCGTGTCCGAGGTGAGCTGGTCGAAGCGCCCCGGGGGCAGCGCCTTGAAGACGATGCCCACGCGGCCGGCCGGTGTCAGCGAGGCCGAGGCCTCGAGCGTGATCAGGGCCGTGCTCATGGCGAAGACCCTGTCCTCGTTGGGCTTGGGAAGCCGAGTCCGGCCCGTCAGCGAGTCAAGAAAGCCCAAGTGACTGCGCTCTAACTGGAGAGCTGCGACTCCAACTCCCGGAGCTTGGCCAGCCGGTGCTCCAGAGAGGGGTGAGTCGAGAACATCTCGGCCAGGCTCCCCTTGCCCATGTGGACGGCGGGAAAGATCATCAGGGCGTTGGCGGACTGAACCTGGCGCAGGTCACGGGTGGGGATCCGGGTCATCGTCCCGCTGATCTTCTGCAGGGCTGAGGCCAGCTGGGCCGGGTCCCTGGTGATGATCGCCGAGCCCCGGTCAGCCGCGTACTCGCGGTAACGCGAGAGGGCCCGGATCAGCACGAAGCTGATCGCCCAGACCACAGCCGCCACCAGGATGATGATGATCATTCCCTGGCCCTCGCTGCTGCCACCACCCCGGCCGCGACCACCATATCCGCCGCCGCCGCCCATCATGCCGAAGCCGCCGAACATGCCAAACCACATCCCCGACTGGACCAGCAGCGCCGCCACGGTGGCGAAGAAGCTGGCCATGGCCATCACCTTGACGTCTTTGTGGATCACGTGGCTGAGCTCGTGGGCCAGGACCGCCTCCAACTCCTTCGGTTCGAGCTGGTTGAGGATGCCGGTGGTAACCGCCATCACGGCGTGCTTGGGATTGCGCCCGGTTGCCAGGGCGTTGGGCACTTGCGACGGGATCACCGCCACCTGGGGCATTGGCGTGCCCGTGATCTGGCAGAGCCGACCGATGATGTCGAAAAGCTCCGGCTGTTGCTGGGCCGTGACCAGATGGGCGTGGAGGCTCCTGAGCACCAGCTTGTCCGAGTAGAAGTACTGGGCGATGAGCAGGACCGCGACCACCACCACGATCAGCGCGACCCCGGTGTGCAGGAGCAGGAGCACCCCGATGAAGGCGAGGTAGACCACAGCCAAGAGGAAGAGCGCCAGGAACATCCGGACGGTCAGGCCAGCGTCGGCGCCCAGCTTGCGATGCATACGCCCCCTATATACCCGTTTCGACGTGATTGACGCGCCGCCAACTCATCGTCCCTCTCCCACCTGGGAATCAGCTGGGCTCGACCGAGACCACACCTGGCCCCGCCGGGGCCGTTCCCCGATAGGCCTGCCAGAGCGAGGCGTAGCCGCCGCCCGCCTGGAGCAACTCCTGATGCGAGCCCGATTCGACCGCCCGCCCGGCCTCGACCACAACCACCAGATCGGCGTCCACAGCGCTCTGCAGCCGGTGCGAGACGGTTACCACCGTCCGTCCCTCGAGCACCCGTGCCAGGGAGCGCTCCAGCCGGCGCGCCGTCCTCGGGTTGAGCAACGAGGTGGCCTCGTCCAGCACCAGGGTGTGCGGGTCGGCCAGGAGCAGGCGGGCCAGCGCTAGTTGTTGCGCCTGTCCAGGGCTGAGGTGCACACCCCCGGAGCCGACTGTGGTGTCGAGCCCGGACGCCAGCTCGGCCACCCACTCCCCGGCACCGAGTGCTTCCAGGGCAGCGAGCAAGGCCGGATCATCGGCCTGGGGAGCCGCCAGGAGCAGGTTTTCCCGCACCGTCCCCGCGAACAAATGATGCTCTTGGGTGAGCAGAACGACCTCGGCCCGGACCCGGTCGGGAGCCAGGCGGTGCACCTCGACGCCGCCCACGGTCACGTTTCCCCGCCGGGGCCCGTAGACCCCGGCCAGAAGAAGCGCCAGGGTGCTCTTGCCAGAACCGCTGGGGCCCACCACCGCCACCCGGGACCCTGGCTCCGGACGCAGGCTGAGACTATGCAAGACGTCGCGCCCGGGCTGATATCCAAAGGAGACGGCGGCAGCCTCAAGCTGCGCGCCCTGTGGTTGAGCCTCGGTGGACGGCTGCCTCTCCACATGGCCGACCCCGATCAGCCGAGCCAGGGAGGCCCCTCCCAGCTGCAGTTGATCGAGCCAGCTGAGAATCACGTCCACTGGTTCGATCAGCTGCTGGGTGTAGAGCGAGGCTGCGGTCAGTGCGCCCAGCCCGATCAGCCCATAGGAGTGGAGCAGTCCGCCAATGGCCACACTCAAGACGAGAGGCACCAGGTAGGTCGCCTCACTGATCGGGAAGTACACCGTCCGCAGGCGCAGGGTCGCCTGCTCGGCGAGGAGCCAGTCAGCCACCGCGCTGTCTACTCCCGTCACCCGCTCGCCGCCGAGCCGCATCGCCTCGATCGTGCGGCCCGCCTCCACCGACTCCTGAATGAGCCCGTTCACCTGCCCTTGGGCGGCTCGTTCCCTCAGATAGGCGGAAGGAGCCCGATGTAGATACCAGCGCGTGGCCAGAACCAGGATCACCGCGGCCGGGATCAAGGTGAGGGCCAGGACCGGAGCGGTCCAGATCAACGCCGCGATCGTGAGCAGCACGGTGACCACCGCGATGACGATCTCGGGCAGGGCCCGCTGCACCGTCTGGCCCAGGCCGTCGACGTCAGAGGTGGCCCTGGTCAGCAGGTCGCCCGTCCCCGCCCGCTCCACCACCGCCAGCGGTAGCCGAAGAACGTTCCCCAGGAACTCCTCCCGCAAGCGGGTCAGGACTCGAGCCCCGAGCAGGCCTCCCCGGCGCCCGGCCCACCAGGTCAGCCCGGTGCGCACGATCGTGGCCACCAAGAAGACCAGCACCACCGGGCCCAGGACCCGGGCCAGGCGATGCTGCGAGGCAGCCTCGACCACCACCCCGAGGGCCCAGGGACCGACCAAACCGGCCAGCGTCGCCCCGCCCTGAAGCAGGAGCAGCCAGAGTGCCGGCCCCCGCTGCTCCCCCACCAGGCGACGCATGTCAGCCACCACTTGACCCGCCGAGGCGGTCGGCAGTAACGAGGACGCAGCGCTCTCCGCCATCAGCTGAGTTCCCGTTCCAGCAGCGTCCGATAGAGAGGCTCCTGCTCGAGGAGATGGTGGTGTGTCCCCGACGCGACCACCGCGCCGTCGAGTACCAGGACGGTGTCGGCGCTCTCCATCAAGAGCGGGCTGGTGGTCATGACCACGGTGGTCAGTCCACTCCGCAATGCTCGCAAGTTCTCCACCACCACCGACTCGGTGTAGGTGTCCACGGCGCTGGTCGGCTCCTCCAGCACCAGGATGGGTGCTCCCGCGCGCAGGGCGCGGGCCAGTACCAAGCGTTGCCGCTGGCCCCCTGAAACAGAGCGCCCTTTCTCGGGCAGCACGTGACTCATGCCCCCGGCCAGCCCCGAGATGATGTCGTGGGCGTGGGCGGCACGGACAGCTTCCCGGACCCCGGGTCGCGGCCCGCTCTGCTCGGTGCCCTGGGGGTCGAGGTTGCTGGTTNNGTCCACCACCAGGATCGTCTCCCTGACCAGCTCCAGGGGAAGATCCGCCAGGGAGCGCCCCCCCAGGGTCACCTGAGAGCCCGCCGGCGGGTCAACGTAGCGGCCGAGTCGATCAGCAAGTTCGGTCAGGGCGTCACTGTCGCCGCTGGTGATGGCTACCAGACTTCCCGCGGCGATGGCGACTCCGGTCAGGGTGTCGCAGAGCACACCCTGGGCGAGGTCAGCAGGAGTTGGTTGGACTGCTCCGAAGGCAGGCTCATGGTCCCGCAGCTCCCGCTCCCGTCGCAGCACGGTCAGCACCCGCCCCGCCGCCACCCGCCCCGCGCTGCCGCTCTGGGCGGCTTCGCCGAAGGTGGCCAGAGGCACGAGCAGGAAGGCCGCGAAGGCATAGACGGTGACCAGCTCACCAGCGCCCGCCTTGCCCTGCTCGGCCATTCGGGCGCCGAGCCAGGTCACCGCCACCAGGAAGCTTCCCGGCACGAGTGCTTCCAGGGCATTGAGGACGGCCGCCATCTGCGCCGTGCGATTCATGGCCACTCGCACCTGGGCGGCGGCGACGGCGAAGCGCGACGCGAACATCGCCTCGCCACCCAGGCCGCGGAGGACGCGCAGACCACCGACGACGTCGACGGCCTGGCCCGAGGCGACCGCGATCGCCTCGCGCTGGGCTCGTTGCCGTCGGGCCAGGGGACGAAGACAAGCCAGCAGCGAGACCAGGGTCAAGGGACCACCGATGAGGGCGACCAGACCAAATGCGGGAGCCATCACGAAGAGAACGGCGGTCACCGCCAGGTAGGTAAAAACCGAGCCCGCGAAGCGTCCTGTGACGTCGAAGGTGCTGCCAATCCGATCGACATCGGTGGCGCTCAGGCTGGCCACCTCCCCAGCCGCCACATGGCGGGGCAGGTCGGCGCCGAGACGGGCAGCGCAGCGGATGATCAGCTGCTGCGTTCTGGAGGCAGCGAGCAGGTAATTGGTCACCGCCCGGCGATGGCGCATCATCCCGGCCAGGGCGGCGAAGACGCCCAGGCCGAGAATGCCAGCGCTCCAGGCCATTACCCCGGCCGGGTTGCGCTGAGCAGCGGCCCCCACCGCTGCGCCCAGAACCAGGGGCAAACCAGCCAGGGCACCCATCCAGAGGACGCCGTAGGTCGCCCCCGCCAGCAGGTTCTGCCATTGGGCGCGCGCCAGCCACCAGAGAAAGCGGTCGGGAGACCGCAGATCTGGGCGGCCGGGGTCGACAGCCGGAACTAGGCGCAAAGGAAAAACCTCTGATTGAGGAATGGAAAAATCCGTGGTCCTCGGCGACCACGGTCAAAGCAGGGGGCAAACTGCTCGGGGAGCGATATGTTACCCACCCGAGGGGGTTCTCCGTGGGAATTGAACGCACCCCTTGAGAGACCCGGAATCCCCTACCTTGGGATCGGTCCCATTCGGACCGGGCGCTAACATGACGGCGACGAAGGTGGCCGCCGGCTGCTTCAGCTTAGGGGCGTAGAACTCAGTGGAATTCATAGCGGTTGCAGC
>PLDE01000297.1 GCA_003135035.1 Candidatus Dormiibacterota bacterium
GCGGCCGGTGTAACTCAGGTAAACGTCGTCGAGCGAGGGCCGAACGACAGTGGCCGTCGCCACCCGCAGCTGGGCTGCGTCGAGGGCTGCCAAAACCGCCGGCAAAGCACTGGCCCCGGTGTCGACGCGAGCTCGAAGGAGGCCATCTTCGATCGTCGGCTGATGCAATAAATCTCCCAATGAGGCTGCTACTTCGAGCACTCGCTCGGGGATTACCTGGCCTCCCAGTTGCACCACCACAGCATCGCCATGGAGCTGGGACTTGAGCTGCTCCGTAGTCCCCTGCGCCACGATGGCGCCCTTATCCATGATCGCCACCTGATCCGACAGCTGATCGGCCTCCTCCAGGTAGTGCGTGGTGAGCAGCACCGTGAGACCCTCGTCCTTGGCCAGGTGCGAGATCTCGCGCCACATCTCGGCGCGGGCTTGGGGATCAAGACCGGTGGTGGGCTCATCGAGGAAGAGCACCTCCGGCTGGTGCACCAGACCCATGGCGACGTCGAGCTTGCGTTGAGTCCCGCCCGAGTAGGTCTTGGAAATCTTGTCGGCAACCTCGTCGAGTCCGAAGCGCTCGATGAGGGAGTCCACGCTACTCCGCAGAACTTCACCAGACATTTGGTGGAGTTGCCCCTGAAGGCGCAGGTTCTCCCGCCCGGTGGCTTCGATGTCCACGGCAGTCTTCTGGGCTACCACGCCGATCGCGTGCCGGACTGCGTCCGGACGGCGGATCACATCGATGCCAGCTACCTCGGCCCGCCCCGAGTCAGGGCGGGACAGAGTCGTCAGCACTTTGACCACCGTGGATTTTCCAGCGCCGTTAGGGCCCAGCAGCGAAAACACGGTGCCGGCGGCGACCTGGAAGCTCAGCTCGCTGAGCGCCCTGGTGCCGCCGCGGTAGGTCTTGCACAGTTGCTGGGCGTCGATCGCCGGGTCGTGCCGTGTGCGCAGTTGCTCAGCGGCTCGGGTCGACAAGTCCATGGTCGGGGCACCTCCATTAGCGTCCGTGACTGGTTGGAGGAGCCGACCCGGATTCGACCTGGCTACCATTGAGTTGCGCCTTGGGTGCCAGGTCCCTCCGGACCGACTCGAGGATCGAAGCCCCTGGGCCGGGTGTGTCTGCACCCGGCTCGGGGTGTCTCTGTCCGTTCTGCTACTGCGCTAGGCGAGCCTCCGCATCAGCCACGAAAGCACGCCAGGTTTCGAGCCCAGCCAGGTCGCCAGCGGCGATCTTTTTCCGCAGCCGCTGCACCCATTCCTGCTCGGCCTGGAGCAGAGTCGTGGCGTAGTCATCCTCGATCCAGAAAAGTTCCGGAAGCCCCTGCTTTTCCACCAGCTGCCGCACCGACTGGCGCTGCACCAGGAGCAACTCGAGCTGAGTGCAACGGTCGGCGAGCAAGGCCAGGGCGTCCTCGGGGGGCAGGGCCGGTAGCATCGAGAGGGCCGCTTCAAATCTTGGGTACTCCTTGGCCGGGGTGCTGACCATCTCGCTCAGCCAGTCGACCAACTCGACATGGCCAGCCCCCGTCAGGCGGTAGACCGTACGTTCCGGCCTACGGCCCTCGCGCTCGGTTTCCTGGGGTTCGATGAACCCGCCCTTGGTGAGCGACCCAACCACCGTGTAAAGGGAGCCGTAGTTGAGCTTGATGCTCTGCTGCTTGCCGCGCTGGCGCATCATCGTGGCCATCTCATAGGGGTGCATCGAGCGCTCCAGCAGGCAGAGCAGAACGGCCAGAGCGAGAAGGTTTGATCGTGAAGAGCGGGCCAACTAACCTTTACCTATAATATCCTGACCCGAGTATATAGCTTGCGAATACTCGGACGCAGAGGTTTCGGAGTTAGGAGAAAACATCAGAACGCGGTAGCCTGCCCGCGATGGACTCCCCGCCGCCAGCCTACCCACCACGGCCGATGAACCTGAGCGAGATCATCGACGCCGTCGTCCACATCTATTTCCGCAACTTTTGGCTATTCGTGGCGGTGGCAGCGGTGGTCTACGTCCCTTACGGTGCCCTCTCCGCCCTAGTCCAAGCTGGCGAGAACACTAAGGCGATCGATCGCCTCCAGCACCACGCAACTTTGACCAGTTACCAGGTTCATGTGCTGATCGGCCAGGCCTTCAACCTCACGCCCCTACGAATTGCCGTGCTGCTGGCGACTGTGCTGTTCGCGCTGGTCGCGCTCCCGGTCGAACTGGCCGTCGTAACCAAGGTCGGTGCCGACCGCTACGAGCAGCAACAGACCTCGTTCCGGATCGCCTTCCAGCGGGCCCGCCAACGATGGTTGCCGCTGCTGGGGGTCAGCCTGCTGATAGTTCTGATCGCTCTCGGAGCATTGCTGGTCCTGGCCCTGGTCAGCGTCGTCTTGGTCCTGGCTCTGAGGGACGTCGGCATCCTGCTCGTGGTCCTGCTCGCCATCGCCGCTGTGGTCCTGGGAGTCATGGCCTACCTGCGGGTGGTCGTTGCCGTACCGGTGGTGGTCCTCGAGGGTGTGGGCCCCTGGAGTGCACTCAACCGTTCCTGGCACCTCAGTCGGGGACACGGTTGGCTAATTTTTGGCGTGATCCTAGTGATCACCATCGTGAGTGGAATCTTCGGGGCCGTGCTCGGCGGTGTGGCCGGAGCAATGCTGGCGTCTCCCGGAGGCGCGACCAGCGTCGCCGCCCGGGTCGTCCTGGCCCTGGTGTCGATCCTCGCCCAAATTGTGGTATCCCCCATCAGCGCCCTGGCCGCGGTCCTGCTCTACTTCAATCTGCGGGGACGCAGGGAGCCTGCCATCCCCGACGGGGGGTCGCCCCGGCCGGTCTGGCAACCCTGACCCGACTCGACCTCAAGGACGAAGCAGGTGGCGGACGACGAGAACGCTGAGTTGGTAAAGTCTGATCAGGGCGACTGAGAGAAAGCTCGGAGCGAAGGGGTCGGCGCCGGGGGTGATGATCAGGAACACCCAGCTAAGCGTTCATGGGGCGGTTCCGCCGACGACATCTCCCAGCGCCGCCGCGGGCTCGGTCTGACCCGCCTCCAGCAAGAGCGGCACGGCCAGCGCTACCGCTCGACTGAGCGCGGCGGTGGCGAGACGCTGGCTCCGACCGATCCTTATTATGGTCGCCACGGCACCGGGATGAAGAATCAGGAGCCGAGCTAGCCGCAGCGGACTGGGTGCGCTGGCGCCTGGTTCGACCAGCGTCGCGGCCACGCCCAGCGGCGACTGCAGCGTGTCGGTGACAACCCGCACACAACCCACCCGGCGCTGCTTGGTACCCGCCGGCGTGCCCAACCAAGCAGCGGTCTCCATATCCACGATGTCCACTCCGCGCCGGCTCAGCGCCGTTCGTTCCGCCGGGCTGTCCACGGCCGCTCGGGAACTTGCCAGCAGAGCTGAACGACCCGCCGGCACGGAGGTCAGGCGGTCGTGGGTGCTCCCGTCCAGGTCCCGCCAGACGCCTTCAGCGTCAAGCAGCCGCGACCCAACGGCGACCGACCCCACTTCCCAGTCGAGAGAGCAAGCTCCCCCGAACCCGGCCACCAGGACGGCCCTCGCCTGCGTAGCCCCTTCCGCCGCGGCCCTGGCCGCCGCCAGCCCCAAGCCCGTCTCCCAGACTTCCACTTGGGGATCTCGGCGGCGACTCCACCTCAGATGGTGGCCCTGCGGCTGGGCTACCCAGCCCCGCCCCAAGGCTCGTCGAACTGCCCGCGATTCCGAGCCGAGAGCACAGGCGATGAGTAGACCAGGAGTTTGGCCGAGCCGGGCAGGTGCACCGGTCCCCCGGGCGACCAGAGCCAGCACCAGCAGCAGGGCCACGCTCAAAATTTCGCTGGGTTCAATACCCAGGGTGATCGAGAGCACCCCGCTCTGGACCACAACGCCTGCCAGGAGCAGCGCCGCGACCATAGTGGCGACCGAGCGACCCGCCTGGGGCCGGTCGCTGAGCCAGAAGGCAAGCCACAGCTGCAGCGCCAGTCCGACCACAAACCAGCCCAGGTAGTTGAGCGCCGAGACCCCATACCAGACGCCGGTGTGGGCGGGATAGGAGTAGATCGAGCCCAACCACCAGTGCGCTCCCCGGAGGGCGACCGGATCCACGACCACGTCGATCGCGGCCATAGCCAAGGCGGCCACGAGCAGCCGGCGCGCCCCCCGGGCACCGCAGCGCCCCGCCAGCAGGTAGGTAGAGAAGGCGAGCCAGGTGAAGCTCAGGCTGTCGAAGAGGGGCACGCCCAGGACCCGCCAGTCGTGCGCCAGACCGGAGCTCCGGTAGGAGTAGGGCCCGAAGGGCACACCCGGGCCCGCGGTCGACGCCCATTCGGCGGCAAAGGTGATCGCCCACCCGCCCACCGCGATGGGGAGGGCTCGGCGCCCGCCGAACAGGCGCC
>PLDE01000226.1 GCA_003135035.1 Candidatus Dormiibacterota bacterium
ACGATGGTATCGGTGTAGGTGCCGGTCGCCGTCGCGTAATCGATCGCCACCTGGTTGGTGACGGTAATGGACTGGGCTGTCGTCCCAGTCGGCCCGCTACTACTCGCAATTTGCAGAGCTGTACTGGCCAGGCCAGTGTATTTTGTACCGGAGAAGCCGGCCGGGATGGTGGCCGTTCCGCTAACCGTATAGCCCGAGGCACTGGCCGGCGCGGCAGGCCAGCTGACATATGTCCCAGCCGTTGCTACGTCAGGGATAGTTGGGTTTCCTACCGAGGAACTCTGGAGGCCGGTAGTGTTGTCGGCGACCGTCACGGTGTACCCCGAGCTCGCGTTCGTCAGGACGGTAAGCGTGGATACATTCGTCTGATCGGCGAGACTAGCAAGACTGGGGTCCATGGTCAGCGTGAACGCGGTGTTGTTGAGTGTAAAAGTCAGGCTCTGGGTGACCACGATGGTCTCCGCCGTACTGGTGGCTGCGAAAGTCAGAGATTGGGAGTTGGTTGGCCCGTCGATGGCCACCGCGGCGCTGGTCTCAGTCTTGATTGCCGTGGTATACGCACCGGCCGCCATGTTTGTATTGCCGCCGAACTCGAGAAGGACAGGAATGCCCACCGCCACGGTGACGGGCGTGGTCACGGTGTAGGTGATCGTGTTGCCCACTTCGGCGACCGATCCAGCCCCGATGCCGTAGTTGGCCACGATGGTTGGCGTGCCAGACAGAGTACCGCCGGATACGGTGAAGACGACCAGTCCGATGGTACCGGACGTCGCAGTGGTGAATGAATAGCTGTAATTGACGCCGGTCGCACCGGCCGCGTTGTTGGAGACCGACCAACTGACTTTGGTCAAGGTCCCGGCCGCGAGCACCGACTCGGTCAGTGCAGCGCACATCCCCACCACTATCACAAAAACCAGAGCGGTCATGGAGGAAACGCGGCTGGCTGCGCGTAGCTTCCTCTTGATCGACCGTAGGCTCACGTGATTTCTCCTCTACTTCAAATGGCGGTTCGGTCAGTAATTGACCAGGGCGAGTATGGGCAGACCCCGACGACGCACAGCCGACGGCCCTGTAACGGACTAGCAAGCTTCTGTCACAGATCATGTATTTACTATGAAGGGGCCGGATTCAAACAAGGTCCAATGCGACGGGGACTGGGGCGGGAGGATCGAGACCACCGCCGACTTTCCCCTTCGTGCGCACTCTGCCTCTACGCTCTGCCTTGGGGTCACCCCCCAGATGCCCGCCATCGCCCCAGTGTGCCTGGTTGGGGTCGCAATCGGACGAACCTTTCGGCGCGGGTGCACTTCCAGCAAACCCCAATGCGCTCCCGGCCACTCGGGGTGATGGACCCGGCTCTCTCGCGCGAAACCAATACGATCACGGGGCCAGCAACTGGGGTGTCGGGTCTCGAGCAGGAGCTAAGACCGCCTGAACGTCGGCCCTTGCGACCAAGCCCAACTTGGCCCATGTGGGAAGTCGGCAGCGAATCGCCTGGTGTAGACGGCTACTCGTTGCCGCCGAGATCATCGATGCTCTTGACGATCTCCGGTTGCCGGCGTACCCAGTACCGCTCGATCGTTTCCCTGGGTACGGGCAGTTCTAGATCGTCGGGTACGTCGCCGAAGTAGCCAAGCGCTTTCACGATGTGGTCAATGGCCGCTTCAGGTACGGTGGGAGAGTACCGCTGAACGAACAGGGCGAGCCCCTCCTCGGCTCGCCGCCCCCCTTGCTGCTCAATGACCATACGCCCCATCGGGGACCAGGGTGGCCACCTTTCCCCACGCGCGGGCCGTGGCCCTTGGTAGGACTTTCCGCAGCTCCGGAGGCAGGCTCATGCTCGGGCGAGATTCTCTGCCAGTGCCTGAACTTGCTCGGAGACGCCTCGGTAGGTCGCAGCTCGCCGCAGGTCTTTAGCTGGCAGCATGGTCGCCGCCCACGCATGGGCTCGAAGGTCGCTGCTCGTAAGCATTCCGATGGGCGACCGTCGCTCCCTTGACTCGGAGGTCGATCTGCTCGGGATGAGGGACATCCCAGAAGAGGTGCCCAAACCTCCTAGGAAGGAAAGCGGGCTTAGAGGCTCGCCGGTCAGGCCGGGGAACTTCGACGCGTGAAATCGCGGAGGCTACCCGACGCCATTGTGGAGAGAGAAAGCACACCTCCCACTCGGTGACAGAGCGAGCAGACCCTTCGACCACCAGTCGGGTCTTGCGGGTGACGTAGCCCATCCCCTCGAGGCGGGAGAGGGCAGCCGTCAGAAGTCGGATCTGTAGACCCCTGTGCACGTAGGGGGGACGCCAGGGTAGNNGCGGCCCAACCTTTGGGTGTTCGAAGGTCAAGGGAAGGGGCCGCCATGTCCAATGATGACCCGACCTTCCGCCACCGTGTGCGGCTATTCGCCAGAGCGGTGAAATTGGGGTTGAAGGGGCTAGAGATCCGTCGAACGGCGCTCCCCAGGAGGTGATGTGCCACCCCCCTTTCGAACGCTTCGCTTATCCGCTCATCGTGGGCTTGGCCCTGGCGGACGCCCTAGCTCTCCCGGTGTGGCGGAGACGGCCGGCCTTGGCCCACTGCCGATGCCGTAAAGGAAAAGTGGCGGATAGCGCACGGTATTCGCCGCCGCCGGGGGCGGTAGGGGAGCATGCGACGGCCAGTCAGTAAGAAGTTTGCCCAACCAGGAGCTCCGCAGGACGCGCCCTCAAAAGTCCGCGGCAACGGCGTGCCCGTCGCAGCCGCATGATGACCCTGCTTGCACCGCGCCGCGCCTCTGGCTACCGCTCGCGCAAACGTGACCGCGATTGGACCGGACGATAGGCCAAGCTGCTCCACCCACGCTCGTGCTCCTTCTCGGCAGTGGTCCGCGGACTTGCTCGTACTGGCGCTGCGTCCTGGCTTGCTCCCTCACGAGGTAGCCCTCGACTTTCCACCCCAGTCAGAGGGTCTCGCGTGAGTCGGCCAACCGCGCGGCCGACTCCAGCAGAAGCGCGTGAACGAATGCCTGGGGAACGTTACCCCGAAGCTGCCGTTGGCGCACGTCGAACTCCTCCGTCAGCAGTCCGGGCGGACCGCACGATGCCCGGGTGCGCTCGAACCAGGCGATAGCCTCGGTTAGTCGGCCTTGCTGGTGAGTTCCCAGGGCCATGATGAAGCCGCACAGGAGGAAGGCCCCCTCGGCATCCTCTAACGGTCGTTCATCCTGGCGGAACCGGTAGACGTAGCCGTCGCGGACCAGTTCGCTCTCGACCGCGGCCAGCGTGGCCCGGCTTCTCGGATCGTCGCTTGGCACTCCTCCTCGGATGCTGGCCAGCAACAGGGCGACGTCGACTCGCTGGTCGCCGGGTGAGCGCTGCCAGCGCCCACTCTCGTGCATGCAGTTTGAGGCAGTATCGGCCAGGATCGTATCAGCCAGGCCGCTCCACCCCGCCGCCTGGGATGCAGACGTCTGGGCGGCCATGGCTCGGAGACCCGCCACGCAGATGAGTCGAGAGTGCGCCCAATGCTGGTTGTCGATCTCCCAGATTCCCGCGTCGGGTTCATGCCAGCGGGCCTGGATCGCTCCCACTGCGGCCTCGACGGCTCCCCAGTGCCCGCCTTCGAGATGATCATGGCGGGCGGCGGCGGCAAAGAGCAGCAGGATTTCGCCCAGCGCGTCCAGCTGAAACTGGTGGTTGACCCAGTTGCCCACGGTGACGGCCCCACCAGGATAGCCGGATAGATTTTCGAGTCGACGTTCGTCCGGCACAGGGCCGCCGTCGGTCCGGTAGGCGGGTTTCAACTGTGGTCCATCAGCCAGGATCCGTTCTGAGATGAAGGTGACCGCATCGTCGAGCAGAGGGTGCGGCTGGGAGACAGCGACCGCCTGGCCCGCGTAACACTGATCACGGATCCAGGCGTAACGGTAGTCGTAGTTGCGTCCCGCTCCAATGCGCTCTGGAAGCGACATGGTGGCGGCCGCGACCATGCCCCCGCCAGCGCTGGTGAGGCCCCGCAACACCGCGTAGGCATGCCGAGAATCTCGCACCCCCAGCGTCTCCCCCATCTTGGGAACGGTTCTGGCCCACGATGCCTCGGTAGCTTCCCAGGCGGACCCTGGCTCGGTGGGCCGGTCGGTCCATGCCCGCGGAGAGACTTCCAAGACCAGATCGTGGTGGTCGCCCTCAGCAAGCACCAGGTCGGCCACTAAAGCTCCGCCTTTCATCCGTCGGCACTTCGCACCACCCGACCACCGGAGGTTCAGTGGTCCACTGCGAGCGGTCCAGATCCCATCATGTCGCTGCAGATCAACCATGCCCTTCCGGCCGAATTCAGCCCGGGGATCGAGCACTATCCGCACGTGGGCCGCCCCCTTGACGGCAAGGACTCGGCGAAGGACCACCGCGGTGTCAGGATCCGCTGGCAGAGCCAGGGCCTCGCGGCACTCGATGATCGCTGTCGTGGTCACCCACCTGTCATGCCAGATGAGGGATCCATCCTCATAGTAGCCACCCCAGACGAATCGGTTCTCGGCGGGGGTGATGGCATAAAGTCCGCGGCCACCAATGAGAGTCGAAAAAACCGCATCCGAGTCCCAGCCTGGCGCACACATCCAGGCGAAGTCGCCACGGGGTCCGACCAAGACTCCCCGCTCCCCGTCCGCTAGGAGAGCGTACTCCCGCAGCACCCGAGGCGGGAACTCGGCGGCGAGGTCCTGTGCGGCGACTGTCACTGGCGCACGCTTCAAGGTAGTTTAGGATGTAGAAACGCGCCACCGTCACGTATGGTCTTGAGTGCTACGACACAGTTGCACGCCCCGCTCCCAGTGCTTCGAGTGACCGCGGAGACGAGCTGGCGATTGGTCACGAGGTGCGGCGGTGAGCCCAACTGCGCCGAGCGCTTCGCCTCAGGAGCGACGGCAACGCGGGGTATCTTCAACTTCGGCCTCTTCTTGCTAATTTAGTGATGAGCTAACCACGGACGCAATTGAATTCGCAGACGACCACCATGCGAGAGATCGGCTTGGCCTGCTTCTGCGTTAGTCCCCGTGGCGATTGCGTCGGTTGCCTCCGGTGACACGGCGATTCTCCGCCCCGATCGTCCAGTCTCGTCTCGCATTCAGTCCTCAGCACTTGACTTGTCCCCAGTGAGCACGTGACGCAGTCGCAGGGCTCGTCCCCGCAGTGCGGCTATTCCCTTCTGCCGTGTGGGTTTCGGCCGAAGTCCTGGGTAATCCTGCGACCACCAGGCCAATGCCGCAACTCTGCCCCATCGGTGCGTGTTCGCCACGTTCACCGATGGTAGGTCGGCTTTGGCGAAGGCGACAGACCTCACGGGTTCGGCTCGGGTGTCCGGTCGACGGGCCCCGGTCTCAGAGGACGTAGGCTCCACGGTTGGGCGAGTGATGAGACGAACCGGACGGTCAGTGAAGACCAAGCCTGAGACCCAGTCGAACATAACCGTGGCCTTGGTCTGCCAGCTGTTGGCTCGGGCGAGATGCACCGCCAACCAGGCCAGCCAACCAGACAGACCGGTCAGATGCACCCGGCCAATCTGAGCGACGGCGTCACCCCGCCCGAGGACGGCCATCGTTCCCAGGTCCCGGTAATGGAAAGTAGAGACCGTCCCGCCGCTCGACAGGGCCAGCACCGAGCGGGCCGCGTGGCGCCCAGACTGGATCGCTACCTGGGCCAGCATGGGCAATGCTCCGCTGCGTCCTGGGATTTCGGCACTGTCGCCGACAACGAAGACTTCGGGGTGGCGCTCAACTTGGAGGGTTGCCCCGACCATGACCCGACCGCGGGTCCCGGTGGCGGGAAAGCAATCTGCCAAGGGGTTGGCTCGCACCCCGGCCGCCCAGACCACCGTAGCGGACGCAAGGCGGCGGCCGTCCTTGAGTACGAGACCGTCCTTGTCCACTTCGGCGACCAGAGCGGTGGACTCGATCTGAACCCCTCTGGCCCGAAGGGCACGATGGGCCTTGTCCTGCAGGTCCGGCGCAAAGGACGTGAGTAGGGCGGTAGAACCCTCGACTAGAACGACTCTAGGCTCCGCGCCAGAGATCACCGCGAAGTCTCGTGCCACCAGCTCGTGGACGAGTACCGAGAGGGCAGCCGAAAACTCCACCCCGGTTGGTCCACCGCCGACCACAGCAAAGGTGAGCAGTCGGGATCTCTCGACCGAATCAGTGACCCAGACGGCCGCTTCGAAACAGGAGAGAATGTGGTTCCTTAGCTCCTGGGCCGCATCGAGCTGGTTGAGTGAGAAGGTCTTGGTTGCGATGTCGGCATTCTGGAAGTAGTCGTTGACCGCCCCCGTGGCGACGATGAGGTAGTCGTAGTCGATCGAGCCGTGGTCGCTCTCCACCCGATGCAGGCGGAAGTTGAATCCGCTCACCTGGGCGAGACGGAACTCCACGTCGCGCAGTCCCCGAATGAGAGGCCGAACCGGGTGAGCGGCACCGGTGGGCTCGAGAAGAGCGGTCGCCACCTGGTAGAGAAACGGAGTGAAGACGTGGTAGTTGTGCTGATCCACTAAGGTCACGTCGACCCGAGACGACTGGCCGTGCCGACCGGCCAGTGCCTTCACGGCCGCCAGCCCGGCAAAGCCCGCCCCCACCACGACGACGCGGACAGCGGATTGCGGGGGGCGCGTCGCCGGCGCGCTCATCTCTACAGCGGTGGTCATGGCTAGATCCCCGCTGCGTTGGCGTAGTACTGCTGGTCCTCACGCCAGCCCCCCTGCCCTTGGCCAATGGTATCCACGTCCACCACCAGTTCGATCGCCCTGATCCACTTCACCATCTTGAAGCCCAGCTGGGTCTCAATCCGAAGGCGCACCGGCGCCCCATGCTCAACTGGCAAGGGCTGGCCATTCATCTCTGTGGCCAGAATGGTCTGGGGTCTGTAAGCGAGATAGAGCGGGATCGTTCCGTAAAAGTAACCGTGCCTTCCCTCGCCTTCAGTGATCGCCTTGTCGTCGAATGCGTAGAAGACGACGTGGCGTGCCTCGGGCTGCACCCCCACTGCTTCCAAAAGCCTGCCAAGCGGTAGCCCGCCCCACTGGGCGATCGCCGACCAGCCCTGGATGCAGTTGTGCTTAGCGATGTGAGAGTCAGTACCCAGGGCACGCAACTGGTCGAGGGAGAAGCTCATCGGATGCTCGACCAGTCCTGACACCTCCAAGTGGTAGTTGGCGAAGTCACCGGCCACCAACTCCGCATAGTCGTCGCCGGGTGGTGGATATCCGTTGACGCGGTGGTAACTGGAGATGTCAGCCCAGCTGTAGTTCTGGCGGGAAGTGAGGACACGCGACAGGAACCGCTCGACCGGGTTGACCATGATTCCAAGCAGACGCTGAGTGCGACGCGGGTACGAAAGGGAGAACGAGGTGGCAAATGCGCTGATCAGAAGGACCCCGAGCAGGCCCGCAAATCCAATCGCCAGAGCTTCCGGCTGCCCGTGATAGGGGGCGGACTCGATGTGTCCAAGCACCATTACGGTCCACAGGTTTGGCAAACTGTTTATGATGACCATGACCGTGTGCACCACAATGAAACCGACAAAGGCGCCCATCCCCAGGAAGTGCAGGCTCCGGGC
>PLDE01000196.1 GCA_003135035.1 Candidatus Dormiibacterota bacterium
CCTGGGCGGTCAGGAACTCCGCCACCGAGTTGGATACCGCGATCTGCAAGGGGACAGAGCGGCTCAGAGCGCGCAGCTCCAGGCGGTGAACCGCCACCCGCAGCGGGCTGGCGGTGAACCAACCGTCGAGATGATGGGTGTGGATCTGGGGCGCCGAGGTGCGGGCCCGGCGGACCAGAGCGCCCGCCCGCAGTCCGTGGCTGTGCACAAGTCCTGCCCGCCAGCGCCGGGCCAGCTGGCGGAGCTGGATCGGTGCGCTGGCCCAGCCTCGGCCGCCCATGGCCAGGGCCGAGACGGAGAGGTCTTTGTCTCGGCACCGCTCGACGAGTTCACCGGGGGGACAGGCGACCAGCACCGCCCAGCCGGCTGCAGCCAGCTCCTGGCCCAGGGTGAGGACGTGCTCGGGCCCCCCACTGCGGGAGCTGTCCGCGATCACCAGAAGGACCCGCGAATCTCGGTTCACGGTGTTCATTGTTCCACCTGGGCCGGACGGTAGCCTCTACCATCGTGGCCATCTTGAGTTCATCTCGCCCGGGCGCTGAACACGTGCTGGTGGCGGTCGCCTGGCCCTACGCCAGCGGCCCCCGCCACATCGGCCACGTGGCCGGATTCGGGGTCCCCTCCGACATCTTTGCCCGCTATCAGCGCCTCCGTGGCGCCCGGGTGCTGATGGTCAGCGGTACCGATGAACACGGCACCCCGATCCTGGTCGCGGCCGACCGGGAAGGCGTCAGCCCGCGGGAGATCGCCGATCGATACAACGCCATCATCGTCGACGACCTGCAGCGACTCGGCCTCAGCTACGACCTCTTCACCCGGACCACCACCCGCAACCACGCCGAGGTGTCCCAGGACGTCTTTCTTACCCTCTTTGAGAAGGGCTACCTACTCCGACAGACCCAGCAGGGGGCCTTCTCAGCCGCCACGGGCCGGGCCCTGCCAGACCGCTACATCGAGGGCACCTGTCCCCACTGTGGCTACGCCGGGGCCAGGGGAGACCAGTGCGACAACTGCGGCAAGATGCTCGACCCCGCCGACCTCATCGAGCCCCGCTCCCGGATCGACGGGGAAGCACCGGTCTTCCGCGAGTCCGAGCACTTCATGCTCGATTTGCCCGCATTCGCCGGCGCCCTGACCGAATGGCTGGAGTCCAAGACCGGATGGCGCAGCAACGTGCGCAGCTTCTCTCTCAACGCGATTGCCGAACTCCGGCCCCGGGCGGTCACCAGGGACATCGACTGGGGCATCCGCATCCCTTTGCCGGAGTTCGCCGACCGCGACGACAAACTCCTCTACGTCTGGTTCGAGGCGGTCATCGGCTATCTCTCCGCGGCCATCGAGTGGGCCTCGGCTAAGGGCGAGCCGGAAGCCTGGCGGGCCTGGTGGCAGAACCCCGAGGCCAGCCACTTCTACTTCATGGGCAAGGACAACATCATCTTCCACAGCGTGATCTGGCCCAGCATCCTCATGGGGTATGGCAGCGGCGGCACGTTCGGAGGCGGCCCCCCCAACCTGGCTCTGGTCCTGCCCGACAACGTGGTCAGCAGCGAGTTCCTGACCATGGAGGGGCAGAAGTTCTCCAGCAGCCGGGGTGTCGTGATCGAGGTGCGGGACTTCCTGGAGCGCTACGACCCCGATCCGCTGCGCTACTACCTGACCGCGGCCGGGCCGGAGACCCAGGACACCGACTTCACCTGGGCCGAGTTCATCCGCCGCAACAACGATGAACTGGTGGCCACCTGGGGCAACCTGGTGAACCGGACCCTGACCATCGCCAAGAAGCACTTCGGCGAGGTTCCCCAGGCAAGGGCACTGACCGCCCAGGACGAGGAGGTGATCGGCGCGGTGGAGGCTGGTTTCGACTCCGTGGGGGCGCTCCTGGCAGCGGCCCGATTCAAGGCCGCCCTGGCCGAGGTGATGGCGCTGGCGGCTCGGGTCAACCAGTACCTGACTGAGAACGAGCCCTGGCGTCTGGTCAGCACTGATCGCGAGCGGGCAGCGGCGGTGCTCTACGTGGCCCTCCGCTGCATCGACAACCTCAAGGTGCAGCTGCTGCCCTTCCTGCCCTTCAGCAGTCAGCGACTGCACCACATGCTTGGGTTTGCCGGCGTCATCGCACCCATGCCAGACAAGGTGACGGTGATGGCCAACGACGACCCCCACCTGGTGCTAACCGGGGACTACCAGACGCCCGAGGCCGGCTGGGAGCCGAGTCGGCTGACACCCGGGCAGGCCCTGGGAGAGCTGACCCCCCTCTTCCGCAAGGTGGAGCCTGAGCAGGCCGAGGTGGAACTGGCCAAGATGGCCGCCTCCTCTTAGGGCAGAGTCAGGCTGGTCCCGGCCCCGGAGCCCACCGGTGTGCGCTTGACCACGATCGCCAAGGTGGTGTGCGGAGGAAACGCGGAAAGGGGCAAGACCAGGACCTGGTATCTGGGAGGCCCGATCAATTCGAAGCAACCGTGTCCGGGCGCGAGCACGTGCTGGGCCACGGTCAGAGTGAGCTGCTCTCCGGGACCGAAGTTGACCTTGGCCAAGTAGAAGTTGCGACAGCTGAGACGGCCCAGGGTGAGGCCCACGAAGAACTCGCCATTGAACCGTCGGGCGAACTTGTACTGGGCGGGCGGAGGGAAACTCGCCTCCACGGTGGCCAGGTTGGTGCTGGCCACAACCGCTGGGGCCCTGTCGAGAGAGTCCAGCCCAACGTACAGGGAGTAGCTGGCGATGCCTACCGGAGCTGGTGGATCTGATATGCGGGGAGCGCCGGCACACCCGGCCAGCAGTAGCAAGGCGACCGGCAATAGCAGCCCCACACCGGCGCGGAACTGGAGCCGAACCGGATGCCTTGACGAGGAGCAGCTCACGACCAATAGACGCCTAAGCGGCCTACCTCGTTCCCGGCCGCGCGCGAAACCCCAGGTACACTCGCCATCAAATCGGCCAGCGAGGGACCATCCTTGAACTTGGCGGACGTCTCGATCCCCCTGGCTGTGGCAGCGGGCGCAACCTCCTTCCTCTCCCCCTGCGTGCTGCCTTTGGTGCCCTCGTACCTGGGCTTCCTGGCCCAATCCGCTACTGGCGGCGCCAGCCGCCCGGTTGGGACTGGCTCCGGCCGGGGCCGGGTCATGTTGGGCGCTTTGGGATTCGTGATCGGCCTCAGTCTGTTCCTGGTCGCCTTCTTCTACGCCCTCTACCGCATCCTGGAGCCCTGGAAGCACCTGGCGCTGCCCATCATGGGCACCCTCGTGATCCTGCTCGGGCTGGGCTTTATGGGGATCCTGCGTCTGCCCTGGCTCTCCCGGGAAGCGCGCTGGCTCCCGGCTGGATTCACCAGAGGAGGCTTCCTGGCCGGTCTGCTCTTGGGAGTCGGCTTCGCGGCGGGCTGGACCCCCTGCATCGGCCCCGTGCTGGGCGCGGTGCTCACCTCCGGGGTTGAGCAGGGGACGACCGGGCGGGGACTGCTCCTGATCGTTGCCTACTGCTTCGGCCTGGGAGCTCCCTTCGTGCTGGCGGCGCTACTGGTCGACCGGGCGGCCCCAGCCCTGCGCAGCCTGAACCGCCATCAGCGAGCCATCTCACTGGTCGGCGGCGGGCTGGTGGTGCTGATGGGAATCCTGGTGGTGAGCGACAACCTGCCCCTGCTCTACAGCTGGTTTTCAACCCACCTGCCCGCCTTCTACCGCGACCCCTTCGACCTCTAGGGGGGCTGGGCACCGCTCCCTGGCCCGGCCGCGTCAGAGGCGGCCGTTAGAGTCACCTTCAAGTGAAGTCACGTCGCCGGCGAGTCCTCGATGTCTACACGGTGCTCGGCGCCGAGCGCAGCTCTACCTGGAACGAGCTGCGCCGCAGCTATCGAGCTCGAGCCCGTGAGCTGCACCCCGACGTCCAGGCCCACCGGCCCACCCCGAGCCGACTGGACCAGCCTCGAGCCACCGCCCTCTTCACCCAGCTCCAGGAGGCCTGGTCGATGGTGGCCACCCCGGAGCTTCGGGCCGCGTATGACCTGAGCCTGCGGGGAATCTCCCTGGAGACCCCGCCCCGGAGAGTGCGGCCGACTTCCGCCCCCCGCTGGAGTGCGGGACCTCGCGCGGGAGTCCTCCTCCGCACCGGTCCCGGCGACCTCCACATCGCCATTCCCGGCGGGGCCTGGGATCTCTCTCTGGCCCAGTTCCTCCGCCAGTCCCACCTAGCTGGGCACCCGCCCCTTCTGATCGGGGATCTGCCTCCCCACCTCGCCCTGCGCGACGCCCTGGTGGCTACCGACTTCGTCGAGCGCCATCGCCTGACCACCATGGTCGGGCTAAGCGAGCCGGTCGAGGACCGGGGTGGTCCAGAGACCGACCTGGACGAGGACGGAGCGTGGAAACTGGGCCAACTGGACCGGACCTTCAACCGCTGGGCCCGGGCCCTGCCGGGACGCCGCGCGGAACTACCCTACGCCGACGATCTCAGGCTGATGGGCCAGCTGTCGCTGGCCGGATACGAGATCAACCTGCCCCATCCGGCCGGGCTCTACGCGGCACTGGAGCCGCGCTCCACAGATCGGCGTGAGGCCAAGCTGCGGAGCACCCAGCCGCTCCTCGATGTCCGCCTGCCCCCGGCACCCCTGGCCCTGGTAGCCAGTTGGTCGGGCGATGCCCGCGCCAGTTCGGCCCTGGCCCGCGGCTGGGAGGGCTTGGTTGAGCTCGCCGAACTGGACGGGACCAGCCTGCTGGCGGCCCAGCGGGCAATTGACGGCCGCCGACTCCGTCGCGACGGCCACGAGTCCCTGCCCGGCTCAGCCCTGGACGGCGGCCCCCCGCCGCTGTCTCTGCTCCCGATCTTCCAGGCCCTGCCCGTATCGCAACTCTGGCTGGAGCAGCTCGCCGGTCCGCTGCCGCCTCTTCCCTGGGGAGATCCTCTCTCCCAATCTGGCGAGGATCGCAGCCTGGGCGACGCCGCCACTCGCCTGCTCGGCCGCGTCATCGGCCGCCTCCTGCTGGCCCCGCCCCAGGGCATCCACCTGGTGGCACTGCGGGGCAGCCGGCTCCGTTTCCGCGTCGAGGACGACCCCGCGCTGGCCACCGAGTGGATCGACTCCGTCGTGGCGGCCGCCTTCCAGGAGCATCTGGGCTTCCCGGCACGGCCGACCATCGCTAAAGGTTAGATTTGACAGAACTATTCGGTATTGGCTAACCTTTTCGGGTCCGTCGCCCGCCGGGGTGCTAGCAGCGAACGCGAGGTTTTGCGATGTCAATGAATCAGTCGGTCATGCAACTTTCCCAGCGAACCAAGATCACCATCGTGATCGCCGTGATGCTCGGGCTCTTCCTCAGTGCCCTCGATCAGACGGTGGTTGGCACGGCGCTTCCCACTATCGTCACCGACCTCGGCGGCAACAATCTCTACGTCTGGGTGGTGACCTCCTACCTGCTCACCAGCACCATCACCGTTCCCGTCTACGGCAAGCTCTCCGACCTCTTCGGACGCAAGCTCCTCCTGATTATCGGAATCGGACTGTTCCTGATCGGCTCCGCCCTCTCCGGTCTCTCTCAGAACATGGGCGAGCTGATCTTCTTCCGGGGACTCCAGGGACTCGGCGCCGGGGCTCTCTTCCCGATCGCCCTGGCCGTCATCGGGGACCTCTTCACCCCCCGCGAGCGNNTTCCTGGGCGGCTGGATCACCGACAACATCAGCTGGCACTGGGTCTTCTACGTCAACCTGCCCATCGGCGCCATCGCTCTGGCGGTGATCATCATCAACCTTCCCAACCACAAGCGGGAGGGGGCCAACCCCTCGATCGACTACCTGGGAGCCCTGGTCTTCACCGCTGCGGTGGTGCCGATCCTGATCGGGCTCACCGAGAAGGGGCTGACCAACAGCGCCGGGACCGCTTACTCCTGGTTCGCCTGGCAGGTTGGCGGACTGCTCCTCCTCGGCCTCGTCCTGGTCGGGGTCTTCCTCGTCATCGAGTCAAGAGCCAAGGAGCCCATCCTGCCGCTTGACCTCTTCCGAAACCGGACTTACGCCGCCTCCCAGGCGGCCATGTTCCTCATGTCCTTCGCCTTCTTCATCGCGGTCATCTTCATGCCCCGCTACTACCAGGCGGTCCGGGGCATCAGCGCCACCGCCTCGGGTTACATGCTCTGGCCTCTCCTGATCGGCCTGATGGGCACCAGCATCGGCGCCGGGCTGGTGATCGCCCGCACCGGCAAGTACAAGATGCTTCTGGTCGGAGCTATGGTGACCATGACGGTGGGCATCTTTCTGATGACCCAGCTCACCGCCACGACCGGGGACTACCCACTCTGGATCTGGCTGTTCGTGCTCGGAGTCGGCATCGGGCCGGCCATGTCCGGCTACACCCTGGTGGTGCAGAACGCCGTCCCCATCGCCCGCCTCGGGGTCGCCACCAGCACCCTCACCTTCGTCCGGCAGATGGGAGGCACCATCGGACTGGCCATCGCCGGGACATCGCTGGCCTCGTCGATCTCCACCCAACTGCCCAAGGACCTCAGCAAGAACCACGTTCCCACCGTGCTGACCAGCCACCTCTCGGCCAGCTCCAACAGCAGCCTGACCGGAGTCGGCAACGTCGGCGCCAAGCTGGCCAAAGTACTGCCCGCCCAGGCCCACCCCTACATCGGGGCGATCGTGACCTCGCTCCACCC
>PLDE01000109.1 GCA_003135035.1 Candidatus Dormiibacterota bacterium
CGCCGACGGCGACCCCGACGCCTTCGGGGTGGAAGGTGACCTCGTATGGTGCGACCGAAACCGCCGCCGCTACCAGCCTGCGCATCGCGGTCCCCGCCGGAACTACGGCGGGAGAGCGGCTGGTGGTGCTGGCAGGATTGCGGATTGGCGCCACCGGGAAGATCTTGAGCATCAGCGACTCTGCCGGGAACACATGGGTCAACCGAGCGGTTGTCTACACATCCGGCGTCACCAACCGATCTGAGTACTGGGAGTCGCTCGACGCCAAAGCCATCACCCCCGGAGGCATCGTGACGATCAACTTCAGCGCTTCGGTGGTAGGGGTCGCTGATCTTCTGGTCATCTCGGGCGACGATCAGAGCAGCGCGCCGATCATCGGCACCACCAGCGCACCATCCGGCTCAAGCTCTACAGCCGTCTCCGGCGCGGTGGTGCCGAGCTCGGCTTCGGACCTTCAGATAGGCTGGATCCAGACTCCGGAGTTGTCGACGTCGGAAGGCAGTNNAAGGCAGTCCCGCAGCCGCCTTCACGGCTGGGAGTGGCACCAGCCTAGGTTGGTCGCACTCGTCGAGCGGCTCAACCTATGTCTCGCTCGACGTGTCCTATCAAGCTGTGAACGCCGCCAGTGCCCAGTCCTACCAGGCAACATTTAGCGGAACGCCGCCCTGGTCGGCGGGGATTGCCTCCGTCCGCGCCTGAGGTTCGCGCGGCCGAACAGAGTCCGCGGCCCAGAGGGGAACCCGCTCTCTCCCACGCGATCTCGACGGGGCAGGTAAGTCAGCATGAATCAATTCGTGGCCTTCCCGTTGCGCACGGTAACCGCACTCCGCCGTCGCTTCTCCTTTGAGAGCGCGTCTTCTTCAGGGGCTCACTCTTAATGCGAGCTTAGCGAATCCATACCCGCTTCTTTATGCGCGCCGACGCATGATGGTCGCGTCAACGTCATCGTCAGTAGAGAGTCATCAATGAAAGTTGGGACGCGGCTCCGGCACTTGGGTCAGATCGGTTTCTCGCAGACCCAGCCACCGCTTTGCGCGACCTGCGCCATGTCGGCGCTGGACGGAGGTAGCGAGACGTCTGATCCACGGGCCATTAGCTGCCTAGCCTGTCTAATCCTCGGCGAACTCGGCCTCCTGGCAACTGCATCCACGTCTGACTCGCGGCGTCGCGCCGCGGCTGTGGAATTGCGTCCCCGAGCCGATGCGCGCAAGCGCGCTGGGACCGCGCTACTCAATCGGGCGGGGTAGCGCGAGCGCCCCTGTCCGTATTTCGCTTGGCAGACGCGCCTACCAGGCGGGAGCACGCACAACCCCTCTGGTCGAATCTCCGGACCTGACCTGGGACCTCCGCGCCCGGCCGGCGGCCGAGGTAAGCCTCTAAGCGGCTCCGGCGGTCGCCGCGGGAGCTTCCGGGGCGGGCTCCCGACGGAGTACAACGGTGGTCACTCCGAGCAGGATCAGTGCGCCCCCAAAAAGGGTCGGCAGGGAGGGATGCTCTCCTCGGATCCAGACCGCCAGTCCGGTACCTAGCAGGGGCTGGATGAAGAGCAACGGCGCCATCGCCCCTGGCATGACTCGCTTCAGTCCCCAGAGCCAGCCCCAGTAGCAGAGCGCGGTTGTGATCGCGCCTAGGTAGACGATCCCGATCCAGCCGCCCAGGGTGAGCGTTGGCCAGCCCCGCACCCAGAGGGCGGCGATCCCCGCTGGCCACCAGGCGACGAGGCTGCCTGTTACCACTGCGGCGGTGATCAGCAGGGGCGGATAGCGGTTGACCACGGTCCGTCCGATGACGGTGAATCCGGCTTCCAGAATCAAGGAGGCCACCACCAGCAGGTTGCCCACGCTCTGAGAACCGGAGAGGACGGTCGGCGCCCGGAACCCGCCCTCCACCACCAGGTAGACGCCCAATCCCCCCAGCATCAGCCCGGCCGCCTCCAAGCGCTGGATCCGCTCGCTGAGCAGGGCCACGCTGAGCAGCACGGTGGCGAGCGCCTCGGCCGCGATGAGCAGGGCCGTGTCGCTGGCGGTGGTCAGGCTCAGACCGAGATACTCGAGCGCCTTGTTGCCGATGAAGCCGAGAAAGCACATGCCCAAAAGGCGCCAGCGATCGCCCCTGGTACTGGGGAGTCGGTGCCGGCCCCGCCAGAGGACGGGCAACAGGATGGCGGCGGCGATGGTGAAGCGGAGCATGTTCACGCTGGCGAAAGGCCAGGTCGCCAGGGCCGCTTTGCCGGCCACGTAGGAGCCTGCCCAGAGACAGTTGGTGCCCGCCAGGACCAGCAGCGCGCGCTGCCGTCCCGACATCAGATCACTGCGAGTGCAGCCATCGACCGAGTGCCGAGAGCGGCGGGCTGCCGGCGGAGAGCAACCGACTGTGGAACGCGCTCAGGTCGCCGCGATTGGACCGAAGCCACTCTTCCCGCCAGTTGAGGATCTCCAGCTTGCCCACGGTGTAGACCAAGTAGAGAGGATCGAAGGTGCCTCGCATCGCCTCCCGGCGGGCAGGCAGTTCGTCCAGACCGATTCTGTCCATGAAGAGCTGCGTCCCCTCCTGGACGGGCCATCCCTCGGCGTGGACCCCGACCGCGGTCCGGTAGCGACAGGCCCGCACCAACGCGTCCTCGATTTGGGCCAGGTGCAAGAGGGGATCGCCCGCAGCCAATCCGCGCTCCAGCATGAGGAGCTCTGCGTAGTGAGCCCAACCCTCGCCGAAACCGGAGCTCCAGAAGAAACGGCGGATCTCGGAGCGGAGGGCGAGGGAATAGAGGAACTGCACGTGGTGCCCCGGGAAAACCTCATGAACGCTGGTGTTCTTGAGCGTGGCCCGGTTCATGTAGCGGAGCCACTCATCGCTCTCCTGAGTACTCCAGCCCGCCTGCGGGGTGGTCACGTAGTAGATCGCGGAGAGCGCCTTTACTTCCAGCGGGCCGACCCCGACGTAGGCGGCACTGACCCAGGCGGTGAGGAATCCCGGGGTTGGCCTGACGACGCAGTCGGGACCGTCCGGGATGGGCACCTCAGCATGGTCCTCGACGAATCTGCGGAGCTCCGCCAGAAGTCCATTGGCGCCGGCAATCAGGGTGTTTTGCTGGAAATGATCCTGCTCCAGCTCGCGTCGGACCTGGCTGATGTCGCGTCCCTGAAAACTCTCCTTGAGGAGCCGGTCCCGCTGCTCTCCGAGCTTGGCCAGTTCGGCTTCCGCCCCTTCCCGCAGCTCCTTGACGGAGCGGTCCAGGCCCTCCTGGGCGAGCAGCATCGAGCGCAGCCCGTCGGCACCCAGAGCGAGGTCCTGATGCTCGCTACCGCGCCTTCGCGCGAGCTCCTCGGTGATCCTGCCCAGGGCTGCCTGACCCTGTCCGACCGCCGTCTCAAGCCGGTGGCGCAGCGCCAGATCCTCCTGCCGCTCGGCGAGCTGACCGACCTCGTCGCGGAGGAAGGCGAGACTCCCCGCCACCCCCTCCAGGGTCACCTGAATGAGCGGGCCAGGCAACTCCGGCTCGAGAACCCGAAGTGCCTCCTCGGTCCACTCTTGAGCTTCGCCTAGCTGGCGACAGAGCGCGTCCAGGCGGTCCGGGAGAGGCGCGTAGTCGCGCAGGAGGTAGCTGCCGATCTCCAGGGGAGACTCGTTATCGACCAGGGAGGTCGGATCGCGGTAGATCCGGCGTCGCACCTCGAGGCTGAAGAGTTCGGAGTCGACCACGCCGCGGGCGATGTCCTGGTCGAGGCGGCGGTCGGCATCCGGTTCCTCGCCAAGTCGGCTGCCCCAGGCCTGGAGCCGCTGGAGCTGGGCCAGCCGGTCTTGCTCTGCCGCCACCCCGGTAGGGGCAACCAGCCCGTCGGCGGAGTGATCGCCGTTGTCGCGGGCCAACGCCGGATGAGCTCGAAACTGGTCGCTGATGACCGCCGCCAGGTAGGCGCTTAGGCCGTCCTCCGAACCACCCTCCCCGGTCCCGGTCTCAGCCAACGGCCCGAGCCTGGTCGGACGGAACCTCCCGGGCGCTGT
>PLDE01000122.1 GCA_003135035.1 Candidatus Dormiibacterota bacterium
TACATCAACTCGCCGGGCGGCTTGGCCTATGCCGGGATGGCCATTTACGACGTCATGCAGCACGTCAAGTGTGAGGTGTCGACCCTGTGCATCGGGATGGCCATGTCCGCCGCCGCCATGATCCTTGGCGGCGGCGCCCCCGGTAAGCGCATGGCTCTGCCTAGCTCCAAGATCATGATTCATCAGGGCTCGGCCGGAACCCGCGGGGCGCCCCGGGACATGGAGATCCAGCTCAAGGAGGTGCTGGCCAACACCCGCCGCATGGCTCAGATCCTGGCTCATCACTCCGGCCGGCCTCTGAAGCAGGTGGAGAGGGACATCGATCGCGACTACTTCCTGACCGCGGAGGAGGCACTCGAGTACGGCCTGATCGACGAGGTGCTGGCACCGCGGCGGGGCCTGGCGGCGGCAATGCCGGAGGTGGCCAAGGCGTCGTCCAGGGCCGCGGCTGTCCGGTGAGAGCTCGCCGAACCGGCTGCTAGAGTCGAGTTGTGCCCGCCTCGACACCGACGATAATCGCCACCAGCATTGGCTTCGACATGGGCGTCGCCGGCAACAGCGACTGGGTGGCCGGGCCGGCGTACCGGTACGCGGCGGACCTGACCAGCAACCCGCAGACGCCCCGCATTTGCATCATCGCCACCGCCGGTGGCGACAACCCGGCTGAGCTCACCTCTTTGTACTCCGCGTTTGGGCGAATGGGCATGGTGGTGTCGCATCTGGCTCTTTACCCGACGCCGAATTTTGCTGATATTTCAGAGCATCTCTTGCGCCAGGACATCATCTGGGTGTCGGGTGGTAGCACGCCCAACCTGCTCGCCCTCTGGCGACTGCATCGAGTGGACCAGGCGCTCCGTCGCTGCTGGGAGAGTGGTGTCGTGCTGATGGGGTGTTCGGCCGGCTCGGTGTGCTGGCACGTCGGCGGCACCACCGACGGGTTCGGCCTCCCTCTCCAACCGGTCCTCGACGGTATGGGTTTTTTGCCCTATTCCAACAGTCCCCATTACGACAGCGAGCCGGAGCGACGTCCCACCTTCCAGCGCTTGGTGGGGTCCGGAGAGCTTCCCGGCGGCTATGCCACCGACAACGGAGTCGGACTGGTCTTCCGGGGTACGGAGTTGGCTGAGGTGATCGCTGACTTGGCCGGTCGCAATGCCTATGAGGTCACAGCTACCGATGGCGGTGGGGTGCGAGAGGCGGTAATAACACCACGATTGCTAGCTCCCCTTGTGACCGTCTAGGCGACCAGTCGAGTCCGCTGCCTCTCAGGCAGACCTGGCGCGATAGGACGCAGTGGCGCTGCTGAAGTCAGTCGAGGACGCGTAGGCGCAGAGAGTGGGTGGGATCGCTCAGGTCGGCGAAAGGAACCGGGCGTCCGAAGAGGTAGCCCTGCAGTTCGTCGCAGCCGTTGCGGACCAGAAACGCCGCCTGAGCTTCCGTCTCCACGCCCTCGGCTATCGTCTTCAGACCAAGGGCCTGGCCCAAGGAAATGGTTGCGGCCACAATGGCACTGTCCTCCTCGCCGGCGCCGATCCCGCTCACAAAGGAGCGGTCGATTTTGAGCATGTCAAAAGGGAAACGACGAAGGGCGGTGAGTGACGAGTTGCCCGTGCCGAAGTCGTCCATGGCCAAGTGGACGCCCAGATCGCGAAGGCGGTTGAGTACCGAAGCCTCGGCGTCCGGGTCAGCGCTGAGGGCGCTCTCGGTGACCTCTAGACACAGCCTTTCCGGCTCAAGGCCGAACTGGTCCAGTATCTGCTGAACCTCCTCCGGCAACTGGGGGTCCCGGAGCTGGACGACGGAGAGATTGACCGACATCAGGAGTGCCTGGGCAGCCGGTGCAGTCTTCTCCCACTCACAGAGAGTGCGGCAAGCCTGCTGGAGCACCCAACGACCGATCCCGGTGATGCTTCCGGTCTGCTCGGCGAGCATGATGAACTGGTCGGGATAGACGAGCCGGCGCCGGGGTCGAGCCCAGCGCACCAGGGCCTCAACCCCGCTCATCCAGCCGGTTCCGGCGGCCACCACAGGCTGGAAGTAGAGGCGCAACTCGCCCCGCTCCGCCGCATGGGCCAGCTGCCCCGCGATCTCAGCGCGGTCGACGAAGGTGTTGTGCATCTTGGTGTCGATGACTTGGTAGCGCCCGGGCGAGATGTGTTTGGCGTGGTATAGAGCCACGTCAGCGCGACTCACTGCGTACTCCGCTTCCCCCGCTCCCCGGCAGAGGGCAACGCCACCGCTGACCGCGGTGACCACCTCTTGGTCGCCGATCACATAGCGTTGGCCCAGCTTCTCGAAGAGGCGCCGAGCGGCGGCTTCCAGCCCGGAGCGCGAGATCCCTGCCATCACCACCACGAATTCATCGCCGCCGACTCGGGCCACCAGGTCCCCCGGGCGCACGGCTGCCCGCAGGCGCTTGGCGAACACCTTCAGCAGCTGATCGCCGACCGGGTGACCGAGGGTGTCGTTGACGGTTTTGAACTCGTCCAGGTCGAGGGAGATGATCGCGGTGTCTCCCTTGGCCTGACTCAGTAACTTCTGCAAGCGCGCCAGGAAGCCGCGCCGGTTGTAGAGCCCGGTGAGCTCGTCATGGTGGGCCTGCCGGCGCAGCCGGGACTCGATCCGGCGGCGGTCGCGGAGGTCCTGGTAACTGGCCAAGACGCCGGTAACGTGGCCGGCCTTGTCCCAGAGAGCGGCGGTGGACACCATGACCGGGATCGGTCGGCCATCGCGGTGCTGGCGAAAGGTCTCCATCTCTCGGATCCCCTCGCCCGTGCGGATGGCAATTTCCAGTTGGCGCAGGAAGACGCGCTCGTGGGCGCCGGCAACGGTGGGAAGCCGCTGGCCGAGCACCTCCGCCTCGGTCCAGCCGAGCATTCGCTCGCAGGCAGGGTTCCAGAGGATCACACGGGCGTTCTCATCGCAGGCCGTGAGCGCCACCGGCAAGTCCGCGATCACCGCTCTCAGGACCTCGTGCTCGGACAAATCCAGTTTGGCCGGCATGGCGAAGTCGCGGTCAACGACTCGGCGGAGCTCGTCCAAGCTAGGCCCGGCAGCTCGGGCGCGGCGCGATACCGGCCCGCCATCGATCTTCACTGCTAAGTGACCCACTTTTGGAGCGTAGGGCGCCCCGATCACTGGTCAGTGACGTCTGCGTGAAGATTCCCCATCCGCAGATCCCAAAGCGCGGCAGCGGCCGAGGCGGTGGCCGGGGTGGAGCCGGTCCGAATCAGTTGGGGGCGGCCGCCTGAGCAGGCTGGGCCGGGACCCGGCCGATATCCGGTACCTGGGTGATTCCGAAGCTGTGGCGCAGTGCTGACAGGGCTGCCAGCTCACCGCAGCGGCCGTGTACCCCAGGTCCTGGGGTGGTCGATGCCGAGCACAGATACGTGCCCGCGATCGGAGTCCGGTAGGGGTCCCAGCGGAGACCGGGACGCAGGAATGTCTGGCGAACGTCCTGGGCTCCCGAGGCGATGTCGCCGCCGACGCAGTTGGGGTTGTGTGCCTCCTGGTCCTTGGCGGTGCGATGGACTCGGGCCAGCACGAGGTCGCGGAAGCCTGGGGCGAAGCGCTCGATCTGGGACTCGATCTGGGGGGTCATGTCGACATCGGAGCCCTGGGGGACGTGGCAATAGGCCCAGAAGGTGTGGCCACCCTGGGGCGCCCGACTGGGGTCAGCGACGCTGGCCTGTACCGTCAGCACATAGGGGAACACCGGGTGGCGTCCGGCGGCGACATCGGCTTCAGCTCGGGCCACCTCCTCAAAGGTGCCACCGAGATGGACAGTGCCCGCCCGCCGGCAACCGGGGTTGGACCAGGGCACCGGCCCGGACAGGGCGTAGTCGACCTTGCAAACTCCCGAGCCGTACCGGAAGGCCTCGAGGGAGCGCCGGTAGTGACCGGAGATCCGGTCACCGGCGAGATCCAGGAACTGACGCGGGGTGACGTCGAGAATCACCGCCTTGGCTGGGGGGAGCTCATTGAGAGAGCGAATCCACCAGTCCGTTTGCAACCGCCCCCCATTGGCCTCCAGGGCCGCCACCAAGGCCGCAGTCAGCTGGCCGCTCCCGCCCTCGACAAAGGGCCACCCCACGGAGTGAGCCAGGAAGGTGAGCAGGAGTCCCACACCAGCCGTTGGGGGCGCCGTCAGTGGTCGCATGGCGTGGGCCGAAACTCCCGCGATCAGACCGCGCGCCTCGGCAGACCGGAACCGACGCGCGACGGCGCTGGCGGAGCGCATCCCCTGCAGCCCATAGCCGGCCATGGCAAAGGGGTGGCGGGGGGGGCGGCGTTCGGCGGAGAAGACCCAGTCAGCGATCTGGTCGGCGTGGCGAACCAGGGGGCCGAGCAAGCGCCGGTAGTGCCTTCGGTCAGCTCCCAGGCCTGCGGCTGTTTCCTTCACGGAGCGGTGCACCAAGGCCGCCCTCCCGTCGCCCAGGGGATGGGCGAAGACCACCTCGGGGTGAACCATCCGGACCCCCCGTGAAGCCAGATCAAAGCGCTGGAAGAAGGACGATGCCAGGGCCAGGGGATGGGCCGTAGAGCAGAGGTCGTGGCGGTACCCGGGGAGCGTCAACTCTTCAGTGCGGCAGCCTCCGCCGGGGGCCGATGCCCCTTCGATGACCAGCACCTTGATCCCGGCCGCCGCCAGCGTGACGGCCGCCGCCAAACCATTGGGGCCGCTCCCCACCACGATGGCATCGGCCACCTCAGTCATGCGGCGTTATATTCCCTCCTGGGCCGCTCTTGTGGCTACCCCCAAGGGGATGGGATACCGTCTGCAGCACACTGCGGATCATGGCGTTGTGCCAGGTGTTGCCAGCATGGCGCCACTGCCGCTTGCGATCGACGCAGACGCTCTTGATCTCGATCGCCGGCTTGGCGATGGCGAAGCGGTTGGCGAGGGCACTCAGCGTCTGGGACCAGAAGATGTCCTCCTTGTGGTGCCCGCCGAAGGTGAGCCCCATCTCATAGAGAGGGTCGTTGGCGCGCATCAACACCTGAGCCTGAACCACTGTCCCCGCGCCAACGTCCTCGGCGGAGAAGGAGATCCAGCCAGCGAACATGTGTCCCTCAGGGGTCATCAGAGTGAAGGACTCGTCATCGGCGTACAGCACGAATACCCCGGTGGAGAGCTTGACCCCGCCCATCGACAGGTCCAGTAGGGCCACATCGCCCGGGCTGATCCCGGCCAGGGCACCGGCGAAGCGGTTGCCTTTGGGCCAGAACTCCGGGAAGTGGGCCTTCCAAGTCGCGATCACCTCCTTGGGGGTTGCCGCCGCACCCAAGTTGGTGGTGTAGGTCTTCTGCCACATCTTGCCGAA
>PLDE01000099.1 GCA_003135035.1 Candidatus Dormiibacterota bacterium
GCTTCAGCGTGCCGCCCGCAAGCTGGGCATCACGGACTTCGCCCCGCTTCAGCTGACCTCGCTAACGACGACCGGGCGAGTCCAGCCGAATTGAGCAGGATCGCCGATTCCGGCATGCCGAGATCGAGTTTCTAGCCGGGCGGAACCTCGGCCAGGCTGGCGGCGGTGGCCCGAGCACCCTCAGCGCCGGCAGCCCACGAGGAGCTCTCTCTCCGGTTGGGGGTGAACTCCGAGCTAGCCCCCCGGCGCCAGACTACGAAGGCGGGGATGGCGAGCAGAAGCAAGAGCGGGGGACTGCCAGGATCGGTGCCCATGCCCGAGAAGATTCCCCCGAAGGCCTGGCCCCAATACCACATCACGAGGAGGACGACGGCCAATAAGGCGAAGCCAATCCCCTTGGGACGACGTCCGAAGAGAAGCAGGGCGACGGCAAGGAGTGCCGCGGCAAATACGGCATTGCAGAGTACGGGGTGAGCGTGGCTGAAGGTCACCACCGCGGTCATCGAGGACACCATCCAGGAAGGCGCCATGCTCGCCTGACCTTCGATCAGCACAGCGTTGCCGCGCGGACCCCAGAAGCCGGGAGTCGCTATCTGGGCGATAGCCCCGTATGCGAAGAGAAGGGCGAGGAGATCCCGGGGTAGACAGAAACGGGCCGAGAGCCGCCACCAGCGATCAGGCAGCAGGTACATCCCGGCGATGGCGACATAGAGGATGACTGACCCGGGCGCCCCGGTGAGCATGGTGCCATTGCCGGTAAAAACTCCGCTGGTGCCTTCCCCGAAGACCCATACTCCGAGGCCCCACACGATCGAAAGCAGGAGCCCCAATCTGACCAAGCGCTGATCGTGGCGAAGGAGTCCACCGAGCAGCGTCCCCGCGATCGCCAGCTGCACAGCGATGAAGAGAAAGTTCCACTCGGCGATGTGCGGGGTGACTACCTGCAGGGTCCAGGTCGAGAGCGAGCCGAGAATGGATGGGCTGATTGCGATCGAGGGCTTCATCACATTGCTGACGAAGTCCAGGGTGAACATCTGTGGTTGGGCTTGAAGTCCAGCGTCCAAGAGCCAGAGCAGCGCGATGCCCCAGATCATGGTCAGCTTGATTCGGCGGATCGCTTCAGCCGAAGTCGCTGCTGCCGACATGGCGCTTCGCCCCTCGTGCCCAGTGTCCATCGCCCGAACCTAGCCACCCAGGATATATCTAGCCGGGCAAGGTCCGCGAGGAGCACCGACTTGGCGGCGGTCTACAAGTTGAGGTGGAGTAGTAGAGCCTGGTTGATCTCGGCCATGATCGGCGCTGGCAGTCTGCCCAGAGGCGGGCCGAGCCACCGTGGTCAGACCTCGAGGGAGATCGACCCGGACGGGCTGCGGGCTGCTCGGAGCGGAAATCGCATGGGAACGCGCCGCCCAAGCCCGTCGCTCGTAACCGCTGCCCTGGGGCGCGCGTTCCGCTACCGAGCAAGAGCTGTCGGACCAGGCCAGGTCCGTTCGTACTGTCCGATGTCGAAGAGGAGGCGCGATGTCGCCGGTCAGACGGTAGATTGGGTGGGCCTATGATGACGCACCGCTTCCGCGTAACGCTCACCCTATGCCTCGCTTTGACTGGCTTATTGATGGCTGGATGCGGCGCGACTGCGGTGCCTAGACGAAGCTCGCCTACGCCGTCTCAACTTTCGCCGACCCCAAGTGTTGTCCCCACTCCGACTCTAAGCCCAATTCAAGCAGTGGATCTGAGCAGGGTCAGCGACGAGCAGGGCTGGGCCTTGGCCACCACTCCCACGTGCGCGGGCGTCACCTGTGTCGCAGTGTTAGCGACCATCAATGGGGACCAGAGCTGGGCAACGCGAGCGAGGTTGGACGCCTGCCTCATGCAATGCCCCGTCAAGGCAGAAGTTGTAGACAACATCCGGTTTGCGACTTCAGAGATCGGGTATCTCTATGGCGCCGACTACGGCACCTCGCCAATGATGATGACCACCGACGGCGGCTCCCACTGGACGGTGGAGCGGGGGCCGTATACCGTGGCCCTCGACGTTAGCGGCGGTAAAGCGATGCGGATCAGCTCGCCGCATGGCGGTTGCCCCGGACCCTGCGATCCAACCATCGACGTTGCACCGCTCGGCAGCAACCAATGGACCACCGTTTTCGTCCCAACGCCTACCTACTACGACGGGGGCGAGCTGGTGCGGCAGGGTGCTGATGTGTACACCCTCTTCCCCGGCAACCTGGAGGACGGTGCCGCCAGTAGCCAGCATGCGGATTTTTACATCTCAGAAGATGGCGGCTCGCTGTGGGAGCATGAGGATGATCCCTGCGGCTACACGGGCACGACGGCTGATGATGCCCAATCGATCGCGGCGGCTCCGGGCGGGATTCTGGTGGTGTTATGCGACCCTAGACCACAAGGCTCCGGCTTTATAATCGTCTCTGCGGACGCAGGTGCGACCTACAGCAGCCGCGAGCCGATTCCCCTTGGGTTCACCCAGCTTGCAGCAGCCAGCGCCACCAGCCTGGTTGTGGGTAATGCGGACAACACTGGTGGCCCTGGTACCATACCGTACGAACTGCTCTACTCCAGGGACGGTGGTCAGCAGTGGCAGACCGTGGTCGATGAGCAAGCTGTAGCCAGCGCCCTGCCTCCTAGTTTTCTGGGGTTTGAGAGCGTCGCTGACGGTCGATGGATATGTCCCGACAGCACACTTTGGACAACGACCGACTCGGGGGTCACCTGGTCTCAGTCACCGTTCTAAGGACTGACCTCTATGGCTCCCAGCCCCGGCTGCAGGAAGGCGGCGTGGCCGTCGGAGCATCCCAACCAGAGTTCTGCCGGGGGTCGCCGCGGCAAACCGACCAGGCGCACCCGAGCCAAGCCTCAGCTTGAACCAACGTTGGCGAGAGCTTCGAAGTTCTCGAACATCCGTGACTCGCGCGTCTGCTCTCGAATCCGCAACACCGCAGGGCCAAGCCTGTCCCAGACCGCACTCGACAACCAAAAGTCATTTACCAAGTCCCTGTCGAGGAGGCCTTGCTTGACCAACGTACCGACCGCTTCACAGTAGGTCAAGACCTTGCCGACGGCTGGGTTGGCGAGGGAGGCCTCCTCCTTCTTGAAGTCGTCCGAAAAGATCTCCGCAAAGCCTTGCTCGGCACCCATCTCCGTCGACCACCGCAATAGCTGGATCAGAATCTCCGCATCTTTCTGAGTCGCCACTCTTTGCCTCCAGTACTTTTGGCCCAGCCGCCAAGGCGAGCCTCTACCCACCTAGACTAGCCTGGCTGGGCAAACTAATCGGTCACCTCCGGTTGGGGTCAATGGAGCCAAAGGCTGAGTGGCTCTGAGAGGCAGGGCTATCCCAGCGAGCCAGGTGCACGGACCCGGCACCAGAGCTTGGATTGCGTTCCCAGCCGGCGACTAGCTTCTCGGCAACCGTGCCCAGGTGGTGGAGCCAGTCGGCGGCAGCCACAGCGAGACATGCGCGGGCTCTACCGCGGTCTGCACGGCTCGGACGAACTCAGCGCTGATTAGGTCGAGATCGGCATCGTCACGAATCCGTGGGGAAAGGCGGCGACCGTGGCCTCGGCGTTGTATCGGGATCGGTTGAAGCGACGGTCAACCACCCTTTGGACCCGTCTGCGTAAGGGGTTCATCAGCGCTACAGCAACCAGGTTGGGGGCCGCGACTCCAGGCTCCCCGCAGGCGGCAATACG
>PLDE01000171.1 GCA_003135035.1 Candidatus Dormiibacterota bacterium
GTTCCCTTGCTCGAGGAGGCGCTTGAGCTCGCCGAGCATCTGGAGCTGCCCGAGGTTTACTCCCAGGCACTCAGTAGCAAGGCGCTCTTCCTTATTGACAGCGACCGGTTGGACGAGGCCGGCGTTCTCCTCAAGCGCGCTCTCGAGGTGGCCCTCGAACACCGGCTCACGGCGGCGGCTGATCGCGCCTACAACAACCTGTGCGTGGTCCTGGAGTCCCAGGATCGGTTCGCCGAACTGGTAACTCTCAGCGAGCGGCGACTGGAGCTGGCCCGGCGCTCGGGCGACCGGGTCTCGGAGCTAGCCGTGCTCGGCGGCCTACTCGCCTCATTCCTTGGGCTCGGACGGTGGGAGGAGGCCGTGGAAAGAGCCGAGGAACTGACTTCGGCAGAGGAACTGGCGTCGATGGGGGCGTGGGCGGCACAACTCCTCACCATGACTTCTCTCCACGTCCGCCGAGGCGACCTCGGCGAGGCCCGGCACCTGCTCGAATCGATGCAGTGGGCCAAGACCTCGGAGAGCTGGGAGCGACGGGCCCAGTATGAGACGGCCAGCGGCGAGCTGCTTCGCGCCGAGGAGCGGCCCGCCGAGGCCCTGGCCGCGGCCGAGGAGTTGCTGACGTCGCGGGCTGAGTTCAGCCGTGGGCTGACGGACGCGAACGTGAAGAAGGCCCTGGTGCAGGCCATGGAGGCTGCCTTGGACCTGGGGGACGTGGGCCGGGCCACTGAGTTGCTTGAGATGGAGCGGGCGGCACGGCCCGGGCAGGTCACGCCCTGGCTCCGGGCCCAGGTTGCCCGGCTCTCGGCCCGGGTGTCGGCGGCGGCTGCTGAGCACGACGCCGTTGAGCAAGGCTTCGAAGCTGCCGAAGCGGGGTTCCGCGACCTCGGCATGCCCTTCGACCTCGCCGTCGCGCTCGCTGAGCATGCGGAGTGGCTGGTGGCCCGGGGCCGCCAGGACCAGGCGAGAACGCTGGCAGCCGAAGCCAGAGAGATCTTCGAGCGCCTCCAAGCCCGCCCCTGGCTTGACCGACTCGGGCCACTCGTCGCCGAGGAGAGCGTTCCCGCCTAAAGCTCCTCGCGCAGGGCAGGCGACAGGCCGGTCCCGAAGTAGAACCGTTTGGGACAGCCCAGCCCGGACAACACGCTGCTGCCAGCAGGCGGATCAGCCCGCCACGCGGGCAACCTGTAGGGACTGGTCCAGCCGCGCCAGAAATGGCTGGGCGCCGAGATCGGTGAGGATGGCGCGGGCCTCGTCGTCCGCCTCGGCCGGTACCGAGCCGGGTGCCCGGCCGATCGCCCGGTCCAAGGCGCAGAGCGCGAGGTCCAGGGGGCAGTCCAAGACCCGCCAAGCGTCGAGCGCGGCGGAGTACTCGGTCACCGCGTCGTCGTGCCGGCCGTCGAGGTCAGCCAACCCAGCCTCTCCGGTCAGCCGTGCCGCCGCCATCCAGCGACCCCGGAAGCCCTGCATCCCGGCCAGTGCCTCGCGGGCGCGCCCGGCATCGCCGAGCCAAAGGGCGGAACGCAGTTGAACCGCCAATGCCGCCGGGCTGTTGATGCCGGAGGGGTCCGCCGTGACGGCAGCGACCGCGTCCCGATGGGCTGCCTCGAGGTCACCGGCCGCAAGACTCACCACCGAGCGGGCTTGAAGGTAGGTGGCGCGGCTTGCCACGTATTCACTGCCAGCTTCATATTCGTGCGCCTCGAGCAGCCCATGTGCCGTGGTGATGTCACCGCTCAAAGCCGCCAGCATCGCCTGGCAGCAGGCGAGCCACGCCTGACGGGTGCTAGCGAGCTCCCGTTGGCCAAGCGAGCCCAGCGCAGCCCGGGCGTCGCCCCATCGTCCAAGTAGGATCGCCCCCTCGGCGGCGTTGAGCAGGTTGGTGGTCTCAAACTCGCGATGGCCGGCGCGGCGGGCAAGATCCGCCGCCTCCAGCGCGAGGTTCAATGCTTCGCGGGGGTCGTCGTCGAGTACGAAGACGGACATACTCGTACTCGCTTCCGCTCGATCCACGAGAGAGCCGGCCGTGTCGGCGAGCGCCAACCGTCCGCGTGCCAAGATGATGGCCTCGCGGTGGCGGCCAAGATTGAACAGCGCACCGGACTTGGCCCCGATAGCCCTCGCCAGCAGCTCCATGTCGTCGAGGCGTTCGGCTAAAGTGAGCGCCCTCTCGGACCAGTCGAGGGCCGACTCTGGCTCGCCCGAGCTCGTCTGCAGCTGGGCGATGGCTGCCGCCAGCTCGGCCCGGATCCGATCACTGCCCGTCTCCCCCACCTCCGCCAGGGCCTGCTCCGCCCGCGCGATGGCGATGGAGAACCGAGCCAATCTGCCCAAGGCGGTGGCCAGCCGCGCCGCGCTGGCGCCGGCAGCGGCGGCGTCGCTCGCGCCCTGGTGGGCCACGATCGCCGCCTCGAGATGCGCTACTGCCGCCTCCAGCGCACTGGCGCGTGTGGCGGCCTCGCCGGCGAGATCCAGAAGGGCCCCTTTCTCGGCCGGGTCCTCAGTCAGCGCGAGGGCCTGGGCCACATGAGCGCGCGCCTGCTCCGGGGAGCCCAGGGCAAGGGCCCGGCGTCCCGCCTGGGCGAGCCAGTCCCGGGCCTGGCCGCCTAGGGCGTCTCGCTCGGGACCATCGGGCGTCGTCCGATAGGCCTCGGCGTAATGGGTCGCCACCACCCCCACCAGTTCGTCGTCACCGAGCGCCTCGAAATACCTGGCGGCAGCCAGGTGCTTCGCCCGGCGCTCCGGTTTGGCCAGGGTCCCATAGGCCACCTCCCTGATCAACCCTTGCACGAAGCCGTACTGACCTCGCTCCGGCGAGCGGGGATCGCTGTTCAGCACCAGCAGCTCCTTGCGCACTAGGTTTCGCAGCGGCGCTGCCAGTCCGGTCTCGTCCCGGCCGGTCACCGCCGCTAGGGCCGGAGGAGCGAATGTCTGACCCAGGACGGCGGCATTCTGGAGCAGGACACGCTCCTCCGGCGGCACCCCATCCAGTCGCGACGCGATCAGCGCATGCAAGGTGTCCGGGATCTCCAGACTCCCGAGCGTACCGGCCACCTCCAGGACCCCGTCGCGCTCCACCAGCTGGCCCCGGTCGACCAGCATCCGGATCGTCTCCACCGCGTAGAGGGGCACCCCCTCCGCCCGCTGGAGCACATGTTCGACCACGGTGTCCGGGAGTCCCACCACGAAGCCGCGTAGCAATTCCACCATCGCCTTCGCATCCAGCGGCTCCAGATGGAGAGCGGTGAAGTGGCGCTGGCCCGCTCCCCAGCTGGCGCGACGTTCGAGGAGCTCCGGGCGGGAAAGGGTGAGCACCAAGATGGCCCGGGTGCGCGACCACTCCACGATCGATTCGATGAAGTCGATCAACCCGGCGTCCGCCCACTGCAGGTCTTCGAAGACCAGCACCGTCGCACCCCGCTCGGCGATCCGCTCGAAGAAGGTTCGCCATGCGGAGAAGAGCTCCTCCCGGTCACCTCCGGGGGCCTCGGCCAGCCCCAAGAGGTGAGCCAATCCCTGCTCGACCCAGCGCCGCTCCTCCGGCTCCGACACGAACTCGGCAACTGATGCGGCCAGCTTGGTCCGAGCCGGCACGGGATCCTCAGCCTCAGTGATCCCCGCTCGCATGCGCACCATGTCGGCGAGTGCCCAGAAGGTGATCCCCTCCCCGTAGGCCGGCGAGCGTCCTCGATGCCAAAAGACGGCTTCGGCCAGGCCGTCCACATACTTCAGGAACTCCCAGGCCAACCGGCTCTTGCCGATCCCGGCAATCCCGGTCACCGAGACGAGCCGAACTCGCTGCTCCCGGGCGGTTGCCTGGAGGAGATCCTTGAGAAGCCGGAGCTCCCCCTCCCGGCCGACGAACGGGGGCTCCACCCGCTCCGAGCGCCCCACTCCCCGCCGTTGCGCAACAACTCGCAAGGCCTGCCAGACCGGCACCTGCTCCTCTTTGCCTTTGAGCGTGAGCGGGTCGAGGGCGGCGAAGGCGATCGCCTGGCTGGAGGCCCTGACCGTCGCCTCCCCCGCCAGCACACAGCCCGGTTCTGCCGCCGCCTGGAGGCGGGACGCCGTGTTCACCAGGTCCCCCGCTACCATCCCCTGGCCGGTCGCACCCAGCGTGACCGCAGCCTCCCCGGTCAGCACTCCTGCCCGGGCGCGCAGGTCGGGTGCCCCAACCTCGGCGCCAAGGACCGCCACCGCCGCGACCAGGTCCAGGGCGGCCCGCACCGCCCGCTCAGCGTCAT
>PLDE01000183.1 GCA_003135035.1 Candidatus Dormiibacterota bacterium
AGGTCAGATCGATTCCGGTCGCCGCCCGAAACTCGGTCCGGCGGGCCGCCCGAGCTGCAGCCACCCCACTCATGTCTACCTCGACCATGGTCCACGCGTGCGGTGAGACCCGGAGACTCCGGACCATGTGCTCGGCGATCGACCGACGCATGGGAGTGAGTGGGATTCTCGAGCCCGGGAGGTTCGGTGGGGTGGCCCCAGCTCCCGGCTGAGGCGCTGGTGATGGCGCTGCCTTCGGGGCGCTGCTTCCAGCCTCCAGGAAGAGCAGCACATCGCGCTTAGTGATCCTGCCCTGGAAGCCGGTGCCGACGACGCGGGAGATGTCGAGCGCGTGCTCCTCGGCGAGGGCTCGCACCGCAGGACTAACAAATCCCGAAGCACCGTTCCTGGCGGGCGGGGCGACCGCAGGGGTCGCTACCGCCTCTTCCTCGCCGGCAACCACTGCTTCAGCTGGCGCTGTACTGGAGACGTCGGCGACCGGGGCCGGGGAGTCCATGGTCGCCATCGGAGCGTCGGCAGCCTGCCCCAGTTCCTGGGTCGCAGGAGCGGCCTCTTCTGGGGCCGGGCCGGACGACTGCTCTTCGCTTTGCTCGTCCACCTCAGCGCCTTCCAGGGTGCAGAGAGGAGCGCCCACGGATAGTCGCTCACCCTCCGTCGCCAGTATCTCGCCCACTTTGCCCGCCGCCGGGGAGGGAACCTCGGCGGTGACCTTGTCGGTGATCACCTCGACCAGAGAATCGAAGCGCTCCACATCCTGCCCGGGCTGAACCAGCCAGGTGCCGATCGTGCCCTCGGTGACCGATTCGCCCAGTTGGGGCATCTTGACCGTGATCGCCATGGTCTCTTATTACCTCATCGGCCCCTCAGTAGGCGGCCAATTCCCTCAGCTTGGTCTCGATCTTCGCCGGTCCCAGACAGTAGACCTCCGCCAACGACTCGGCGAATGGTATCGCCGGAATCTCCGGCCCCCCGATCCGCATCACCGGGCCGTCCAGGGACTGGAAGCACTCCTCCGCGACAATCGCGGCCACCTCGGCGCCCACTCCGACCGCCAGGTTGGCCTCCTGGGCAACCAGAACCTTGCCGGTCCGGGTGGCGCTCTCAACGATCAGCCCGCGGTCGAGGGGACGAACCGTACGCAGGTCCACCACCTCGACCTCGATCTCATCTCGACTGAGATTCTCGGCGGCGGTGAGGACTTCGTGGACGGTCGCACCGTAGGTGAAGCACGTGATGTCGCGCCCGGGACGGACGATCTTGCCCTGACCAATCGGCACCAGGTACTCCTCTTCAGGAACCTCCTGGCGCATTGACCGGTAGAGACCCTTGTGCTCGAAGAAGCAGACCGGGTCGGGGTCGCGGAGGGCCGCCAGCAACAGCCCCTTGGCGTCGTAGGGGTTGGATGGCAAGACAACTTTCAGGCCCGGCACGTGGGCGAAGAGCGCCTCGAGCATCTGCGAGTGGTAGAGCGCGCCATGGACGTGGACCCCGCCGCCGCAGGGAGCGCGGACCACCATCGGGCAGCTCCAGTCATTGTTGGAGCGGTAGCGGATCTTGGCGGCCTCGCTGATCAGCTGATCCATCGCCGGGGGAATGAAGTCCAGGAACTGGATCTCCGCGACAGGACGCAAACCCGCCAGGGCGCAGCCGATAGCTACCCCCACGATGGCTGCCTCGGCCAGGGGACTGTCGATGACGCGCTCCCCGCCAAACTCCTGGAAGAGGCCCTGAGTCGCGCCGAAGACGCCCCCCTTCACGCCGACGTCCTCACCCATGACGATCACCCGGTCATCCCGACGCATCTCATCACGGAGCGCGTCCCGGACGGCCTCCACGTAGGTGATTTCTGGCACCTTCAGGCCTCGCCGTAGACGTAGTCGAGCGCCGAGGCAGGGTCCGGGGCGGGGGCCTGATCAGCCTCCGCCTGGGCCGCGTCGATCACCTTCTGGCACTCCTGGCGCATCTGGTCGGCTTCGCCGTCGGCGAGGATGGAGCTCGACTCCAGGTCGACCCGAAAGCGCTCCAGAGGATCGTGCCGGAGCATCTCATCGAGGTCCTCAGCGCTGCGGTAGCGTCGCTGGTCGTCATCGCTGCTGTGCGACTGCAGTCGCACACAGTTTGCCTCGAGCAGGGTGGGACCGCCCCCGCCCCGAGCCCGCGCCACCGCCTCGCTGGCCGCCCGGTAGACGGCCAGGACGTCCCCGCCATCAACGGATTGGCCGGGCATACCGTACCCTGCCGCCCGGTCGGAGACGTGCTCGACGGCCATCTGCAGCGCTTGCGGAACACTGATGGCAAAGGCGTTGTTCTCGACCAGAAAGATCACTGGCAACTGGTGGATTGCCGCCCAGTTAAGACCCTCGTGCCAGTCGCCTTCGCTGGTGCCCCCTTCGCCTACCGAGGCCACCACCACCTTGTCTTCGCCCCGGTATTTGAAGGCTTGGGCCACTCCCACGGCGTGGAGGATTTGGGTCGCCACCGGACTCCCGCCGGTCACGATGTTGTGCTCTCGGGACGAGTAGTGGGCGGGCATCTGGCGAGCTCCGCTGTTGGGATCGCCGGCCCTGGCCAGCGCCGCCATAAGCTGGTCGCGCGGGGTCATCCCCATCACTAAGACCAGGGTGATGTCGCGGTAATAGGGGATGATCCAGTCGTAATCGCGTCGGAGGGCGTAGCCGACCCCGACTTGAGCTCCCTCGTGACCCTGCCCTGAGATCGCGAATGGTGCCCGGCCCTGGCGATTGAGGACCAGCACTCTTTGATCCAGGAGCCGGCCCAAGAGCATGTCCTGATACATCGAACGCAAGCGCTCGCGCGTGAGCCCAGCCACTCCCACGGGCGCCGACTCGGTCAGTGCCATCTCCTTGCCTGCCTCCGTCAACTTGCGAAAACCCGCGTCATCCTAGCGCCGTGGCCAACGGTGATCGCTGGTCGAAGTCGCAAGCCCCCAGATCAAGTCGAGAGGGAGCGGCGCACCCCAACGAAGCTGCCCACCGAGCCGAGCGCACCTCCCGCCACGATCAAGGCAAGGACGGTGACCCCTGCGAAAGGTGCACCGATTCCCAGCGCCAGACTGTGACCGCCGCCAAATCCGAGGCCGACCCCGAGCAAGATCACCGAAGCCACCAGAGCGGAGATAACTCCGACTATCACTCCTTCGAGCACGAATGGCCAACGGACAAACCAGTCAGTTGCCCCCACCAGTTTCATGATCTCGATCTCGCGCCGGCGCACGTAGGCGGCGGTGCGAACCGAGATGGTGATGATCACCAGGGCCACCGCCCCCACCACCCCGACAACGAGGCCACCCCCCAGCTGAGCGACGAAGATGTAGCGCTCTAAGCGGGGGATCACATCCGCGTTGTAATCGGTGGGATGGGGCCCGCTGTCGAGCAGCGCCGAGGTGCGTACCTGCTGGTTCAGTTCCGACACTGCTTTGATGTTCTTGAGGTGGAAGTTCAGCGATGCGGGCAGCGGGTTACCGGCTCCCGACCGTTCCAGCAGGTTGATCGCCTGGGTCAAACCGAGGCTGCTGCCAGCTTGCTGGGCGGCTTGATCTTTGTTCTCGAAAGTGGCGCTGGCCACGCTGGCCGGGCTGCCCAAGTTGTGCTCCAGGTTCACCTCACTGGCGAACCCCACGTGGTCAGCCATGAACACCTTGAGCACCGATGCCTGCGCCTCCTCGGTGTGGAGGACTCCGTCCAGGGCATGGACGACGACCACGGCCACTCCCGCTCCGAGCAGCGTGAGTGTGATAGTCAAGATGCTGGCGACCGCGATTCCCCGGTTGCGGAGGATGTTCTGCACCGCCACTCGGGCCACGAATTTCAGCGCTGGAATGGGATTCACAGGATCGCGTCACCGTCGCGCAGGTAGGCGCCCTCAGACTCATCGCGGACGATTCGGCCATCCTCGATCGCCAGCACTCGACGCCGGCAGAGGTCGACCACCTCGCGGTTGTGCGTGGCCATTACCACGGTGGCGCCGCGGTGATTGATCTGCTGGAGCAACTGGACGATTCCCCAGCCGGCGTCAGGATCGAGGTTCCCGGTCGGCTCGTCGGCGAGAAAGATGCGCGGTCGGTGGACCAGAGCCCTGGCGATTGCCACGCGCTGCTGCTCGCCCCCCGAGAGTTCGGTCGGGAAGGCGTTCAGCTTGTCCTCCAGGCCCACTATGTACAGCGCCTCCCCCACCTTCTCTTTGAGGTGGGGTCGCCCCGGGTCAGTCACCTGGATGGCAAAGGCCACGTTCTGCTCGACGGTGAGAGCAGGTAAAAGCTTGAAGTCCTGGAAGACAATCCCCATCTTCCGGCGCAGCCGGGGAAGGTGGCGATGTTTGAGTCGGGCCAGATCCTGGCCCTCCACCAGGACGTGGCCCTGAGTGGCGCGCTCCTCGCGAATCAGAAGTCGGATCACCGTGGACTTACCCGCCACGCTGGCACCGACCACGAAGACGAAGTCGCGTGGTCGCACCGTGAACGAGGCATCTCTGATCGCCGCCTGGCCGTTGGCGTAGACCTTGCTGACCTTCTCGAAAACGATGATCGGAGGCTCGCTCCGGGCAAGCGAACTGCTGCCGGCAGTGGCTGCCTTCACGACCGGTGGTGGCGGGCTGGTGGAAATCGACATAAGGGGCGGCTTACTCCTCGTGCCAGGCGGGCTGGCAGCCGACGGGCAGACCCCCAAACAGGGAGAGTGGCGAGGCCCTTGGCCGTACTCGACTTAGATCCGAGTATACCCCGCGGCGCAGGTACAGGTCGCTGCTTCAGGGCCGACCTCCTCCTGCTTGCGACGTTCCGGGAGCGCTGAACCGCCGGGCTTGCCCGTTGATACCGACCCGACTCCGCGGCTAGGCCTCCGGGTCGTCCTTCTCGCGGGCCGTCGCCTCCTGGCGCAGATACGCCTCGATGAAGGGATCGATCTCACCATCCAGGACCGCTCCCACGTTGCCGACCTCGAAGCCCGTGCGATTGTCCTTGACCAGGGTGTAGGGCTGGAGAACGTAGGAGCGAATCTGATTGCCCCACTCAGGAGAGGTGAGGTCACCCTTGAGGTCGGCCAGGTGCTCCAAGCGCTGGGCGCGCTGAAAGTCGAGCAGCCGCGAACGCAGCACTCGCCAGGCCGTCTCCCGGTTCTGCTGCTGCGACCGTTCGTTCTGGCAGGTGACCACGATTCCCGTAGGGATATGAGTGATGCGTACAGCGGACGAGGTCTTGTTCACGTGCTGACC
>PLDE01000061.1 GCA_003135035.1 Candidatus Dormiibacterota bacterium
AGGTGTTGAAGATGGTGAAGCCGCCGACGAAGAGAGCGATGAAGGCGAAGACCAGAAGCGCCGTCGAGAGGGGCGCGATGGACTGGTCGGTGCTGCTGGTCTGCTGGTTGGCCACGGCCTTCCCGGTCACCACTTGCAGGCCGGGCGGCAGCAGCTGGGCGATCGCGCGTCGCACCGCGGGCTTGTTTGCGCCGGGCTTGGTGAGGATGTCGATGGTGTAGAGCTGGCCGAGTGCGCNNGAACAGCTTTTGGGCGGTCGGCAGCGTGAACCCGGCAAAAGTAGCGCCGGACAGGTTGCCCGCTCCAACGAAGCTGGCGATTCCGGTAATCGTGAAGGTCTCGGGTGACCCCGGCAAGAGGATCCTGACGTGGTCACCGACGGCGAAGTGGTACTTCTGCGCAGTAACTTCATCCATGACGACGTCATGGGCCGACGTGGGGGCACTGCCTTGGACGAGCCGGAAGGGGGAAAGCCGCCGGTTGGAGTCGAAGGAAAGGCCAGTGGCCGGTTCGATTCCGGTATTGACCGGGGTCCCATTGGGCGCCACGAACTGGGCATTACCGGATACCAAGCCGTTGGCGACCGCCACCCCCTCGACGTGGCGGACCTTCGAGAGGATCGAGCCGGGGATGTTGAGGATGCCCGGAGCCTGGACTTCGAAGTCGATGTGCTGGTAGANNTGTGCAGCGTGTCGGTGAGCACCAGGGTGCCGGTGACGAAAGTCACCCCAAGAATGATGGAAAGCGCGGTCAGAAGCAGGCGCAGCTTGCGCGCGAGTAGCCCCTTGACAGTGATCCTTCCCATGTCAGCTCCGCAGCCGTTTCATCTGTTCCAGCACGGCGTCAGCCGTTGGCGACGCCAGCTCGCCAACCACCAGCCCATCAGCGAGGAACACCACTCGATCGGCGTACGAAGCGGCGTGCGCATCGTGGGTGACCATGACGATCGNNTGCCGGTCGGCTCGTCGGCGAAGATCAGCTCAGGTCGACTGACCAGCGCCCGGGCGCAGGCGGCGCGCTGCTGCTGGCCTCCCGACATCTCGACCGGCCGGTGCGACAGACGATCGGCGATGCCGAGCTGGTCCACCAACTGATCGAACCAGTCCTGGTCGACCTTCCCCCCGGCGAGATCAATGGGAAGGGTGATGTTTTCCCGGGCGGTGAGCGTAGGCACGAGATTGAACGATTGGAAGACGAAGCCGATGCGGTCGCGCCGCAGCTGGGTGAGGTGGGAGTCATCCAGCTCGGCGATGTCCTGCTCGCCGACGAAGGCCTGCCCGGAGCTGGGGGCATCGAGCCCCGCCATGCAGTGCATGAGGGTGGACTTGCCTGAACCTGAAGGGCCCATGACTGCCGTGAAGCGCCCACTCTCAAACTCAACGTTGACGCCGGCCAGCGCGTTTACCACTGCATCACCTTTGCCGTAGGTCTTGACGAGGCTCACTGCTCGGGCCGCGGCACGAGGCGATCCTGCAGTTTCACGCAAGCCAGTGGTCATCTCTCGATCACCCCCTGAGTGGTGTCGTTTGCTGCGGTCGCTCCGCTTCGACTACCGTCAGGATTCCTGCCTGGAGCACTGCTCAGGTCATAGTTCCTACTGCCGTCGGGTAACTGCGACCGGCACTGAAGACGCCTCGCGTTTACCGGTGCGAGCCATCTCGTCCCGCTCATACGCTTACTCGGCGCATCAGGGCGAAGCCGCCGATGAGCAGGATCCCCAGCATGGCGGCCAGCATTCCCGTCATCTCGATAGAAGTGAGGGTGCCGAAAAAGTGCCCGAAGGCGGTCCACGGGTGCGCGCCTGAACCGACCGCTATTCCGCCCCGGATCACCGCTATCTGGATGATGATGAAGGCGACCAGGCCGAAGCGACTCCAGCGCCGGTAGATGAGCCCGTAGTAGGTGCCATAGACGAAGACCGCGGCCAGGGCCACCGACGAGGTCAGCCAAGTGAGGTACCAAGGCCCAGAGAGAATGGATGAGATCTGGAAGAAGTGCAGCCTCATGCCCCAGCCGCCCGTGGCCCGCTCGACTGCCTGCAGCAGGGCCAACGCCAGCCCGTCGACGGCGGCGAGGCAACCGACCAGAAGCGCCGTCCCGGCGTAGTAGGAGCGCCGGCTCACGCTCAGGGCAAGGCCGAACGGCAGCGAACGGCCAATGCTCAGCATCCCGAGGGCGGCGAAGTACAAGTAGAAGATCGCCAGGGCCTTGGTGGGATTCGGCCCCCCCTGCGCCACCGTGATGACCACGTTGATCAAGAACACGACCGCCAAGACGGCCCACGGACCCACCAAGTAGGCGATCGGATCAACCAGGTGGTATCGGGCAACCTTTATCCAAGTAGTCATCATCCGGCGTCCTCCTTCGGGGGTTCAGTGGACTGGCCAGGGGCATGCGCCACCAGCTGCTGCAGCGATAGGGACGCCAGGCTGACGTTCAGCTGTCGGGCCATCGCCCGGTCGTCATCGCCGAGGGCTCCGGCGACAACCACCGACGCCTGCGAGCCGACGGTGCGGCGCTCCCAGATGGTCCGGCCGGCGGTGAACTCGTCCACCGCTGCCAGCGGGCCGCTCACCGTCGTCGCGGCCCCGCGGAGGTCGTCGGCGGCAGCATCCAGCACGATCCTTCCG
>PLDE01000248.1 GCA_003135035.1 Candidatus Dormiibacterota bacterium
TCATCCCGATCCAGTGCGAGTACTACGCGCTGGAAGGCCTCTCACTGCTCACCCAGACCCAGACGCTGGTCCGGCAGTCCCTGAACCCCGCCCTGACCCTGGCTGGCATCGTGCTGACCTTGTTCGACCCGCGGACGATCCTCAGCTCACAAGTGGTCAGTGAGGTTCGACGCCAGTTTGGTGACCAAGCGTTCACGACCGTGATCCCGCGCTCGGTGCGTCTCAGCGAGGCACCGAGCCACGGCCTGCCGATCACCCTGTACGAGCCGGCTGGACGTGCCGCCGCCGCCTATCGAGCTCTGGCCGAGGAGCTGCTGGCCCGAACCGCTCCAGTGGCCGCATGACCAAGAGGAGGGGGCTGGGGCGCGGGCTGGAGCAGCTCATACCCACTGGTGCCACAGATTTCAACCCGATCCTGAGCGGCCAAGGCGCCCGCGATGTTCCGGTGGCCCTAATCGACCCTAACCCGGAACAACCTAGAACGACCTTTGAAGAGGGGTCGCTGCGGTCCCTCGCCGATTCGATTCAAACCTACGGTGTGCTGCAACCTCTGGTCGTTGAGGCCAACGGCCCCCGATTTCGACTCGTTGCCGGGGAGCGCCGCCTCCGCGCCGCCCAGTTGGCCGGGCTGGGCCGTGTTCCGGCGGTCGTTCGGCCAGTCGGCCCCGATCGCGAGAAGCTCGAGGTCGCCCTGGTCGAGAACCTGCAGCGCAGCGACATCTCCGCGCTCGATGAGGCAAGGGCCTTCGCCCGCCTGTGCGACGTGTTCGGACTCACCCAAGAACAGGTGAGTCAGCGGGTGGGCAAGAGTCGCTCCGCGGTTGCCAACACCATGCGCCTGCTTCAGACAGCTCCCGCCGTACAGCTGGCGATCCAGGGTGGGCAGATCGCGCCAGCCCACGGACGAGCTCTACTTTCGCTGCCCGACACCGAAGCGCAGGAGAAGCTCCTCGAACGGATCGTGTCCCAGAACCTCTCGGTCAGAGAGACTGAGCGGCTGGTATCCCTCCGTGGCGCCGAGAAGGAGACGCGCCCGGCCGCAGCCACGGGCGAGACCCCGAGCCGGGCTCTAGAGGCGATAGAGGAGGCCCTTACCCGCCGACTGAGCACCCGGGTCAAAGTCTTTGGCGGAACTAGGGGCCGGGGTCGGATCGTAATTGAGTACTTCTCCGACGAGGAGCTCAACGGGCTGCTGGACCGTCTGGCGATCTCGATCTAGCCCGGGGGGCATTTCCCCCCTCCCTATACTGCCCGGGTGCCTACCGACCCCATGATCGTCTCCGATCCCCCGCCGGATCGGATCGATGATCCGGGGTCAGCGCACCGCCGGTCACTCGTCTGGGACCTGGTTGAGGTTGTCGCTCTCGCCGTGCTCATCTACCTCCTTATCGCTTTCGCGATTCAGCCGGTGCACGTCGAGGGCACCAGCATGTACCCCGGACTCCAGAACAACAACCTGCTCATCGCCGAAAAGGTGTCCCTCTTCTTCGACGGCCCTTCGCGCGGCGACATTGTCATCGTCAAGCCCCCGATTCCCGCATCTGACGACTTCATCAAGCGCGTCATCGGACTTCCCGGCGAATGGATTCGAATCGCGCCCAACTCGACTCACGTCGGCCACGTGTACATCAGCGACACCCGGCCTACCACTACGGGCGGAGGCGTCCAAATCAACGAGCCGTACATCAACGGGGTCTGGCAGGACGAGGTTGAGTGCTGCACGGCGTCGGGTACCTTCTCACCGCTGCTGCCTGTCTCAGGCAAGTGGGTGCGGATTCCTCGCAACGACTACTTTGTGATGGGTGATAACCGCAACGTTTCTGAGGATTCCCGAACCTTCGGCTGGGAGCCCCGCTCCGGCATCAAGGCGATCGCCATCGCTCGTTTCTGGCCTCTCAGCGAACTCGGCCTGGTACCGGGTGCGCGGCCAACCCTGAGCTTTCTCCTGGCCTTCGGCACCCTGCTGCCGATGCGGTTTGGTCGGCGGCGCACTAAGGGTAGATCCAGCCGCTCCCGTCGCGCTCCCAGCTGACCAACTCACCGTCCTGGAAGAAGAGCGCGATCTCCTGCTCCGCCCGAGACGGGCTGTCTGAGCCGTGGATCACGTTCTGACCGATATCAATTCCGAAGTCGCCGCGGATGGTCCCCGAATCGGCGGCCGCGGGATTGGTCGGGCCCATCATTGAGCGGACCATGCTCACCACGTTGGGCCCCTCCCAGACCATGGCCACGACCGGGGATGAGGTGATGAATTCGATGACCGCGTCGAAGAAGGGGCGATCACGATGCTCGCCATAGTGCGTCTCTGCGAGTTCGCGGGGGATGGCGATGAGCTTGAGCCCGACCAGGTGCAAGCCACGGCGCTCGAATCGGCCCAGTAACTCCCCCACCAGGCCGCGCTGGACACCGTCTGGCTTGATCAAGACCAAGGTTCGCTCCAAGATCACACCCTCCCAGTGCCGATCGCTGCGGTACTGCTTCGTTTTGAAGTGAACATCATCCGGCAACTCCAGCTGAGATAGCTGACAGAGCGGCTGGCGCATCTGGACCGGGACCGACGGCGGCCAGCCGCCAGCCCTTGTCAGAGAACAGGTCGGAGGCCAGCTTCTGCACCTCTTGCGCGGATACTGCCCGGACGGCGGACACGACCTCGGCTGGCGACATGACCGACCCAATGAGCGCCGCCTGGTGGCCGAGGAACTCAGCCATGGCACTGGTGCCCTCGAGCTGCAAGCGGAGCCGACCTTCGATCTGGGTCTTGGTCCGCTCCAACTCCTCCTCACTCAGGGTTTCCCGGACCATACGGGAAACCTCTGCGAGGGCCCCGCGGACCGCAGTGGCAACCTGCTGCGGCTGGGTCGCCAAGTAGATGCCAAAAGCTCCCGAGTCGCGGTGTCGGGCGGCGAATGAGTGAACGTCGTAAGCGAGAGCCTGGCGCTCCCGGAGCTCCAGAAACAAGCGACTGCTCATGCCTTCGCCGAGGATCGTGTTGAGCACATCCAGGGCCCAGCGGTCCTGGTCCAGATAGGACGAGCAGCGCAGACCAAGCAGGACGTGCACTTGCTCACCTCGACGCCTACGAACCTTGACCTCTGGATCCGCGCCCAAGGGCGCCGGCACGCCCCCATCGCTATGACGCTTGCCCGGAGCGACACTGGCTGCTGCCTGGTCATCGAAACAGCGCTCCACCAGCTCTCGGGCTCGAGCGGGATCGAACCCTCCCGAGAGGACGACCACAACTCGATCAGGCACGTAGTAAGTCGCCCGATGGGTGCCGAGTTCGGGAGCGCCGATACGGGCCAAGGACGGCCCGGTCCCGGCGGGGTCGCGCCCCAGCGGGTGGTCGTGCCAGAGGAGGTCGTCAAAGATCATCTGCACTAGGTCGCCGGGTTGGTCGAGATACATGTGCAGCTCTTCGAGCACGACGTTGCGCTCTCGCTCAACCTCGTCCGGCTCGATCCGGGGCGCGAACGCCAGGTCGAAGAGCAATCGCAGCGCCAGTTCGAGATGGGCTCCAGGCACTTTTGCCCAGAAGGTGGTCAGCTCCTTGTCGGTGCTGGCGTTGAGCACACCGCCGATCCCTTCGATGGACTGGGAGACATCGCGGCTGGTCGGGAAGCGCTCAGTTCCCTTGAACACGATGTGTTCGAGAAAGTGCGATACGCCAGCCAGGCGTTTGGTCTCCCAGCGCGAGCCCACGCGGATCAGGATCGAGGCCGCGACCGAGTCCCGTCCGGCCATCGGTGCCAGAACCAACTGGGCCCCGTTGGACAGCTGGACCAGCTCCCAGTTGGGCTCCGACGCGGTTCGCTCCCCAACTGGCTTGGCAACCACCCTACTTCGCCGCCTCGCCCCGTTCCTGGACCCGGGCGACGGTGAGCGCGTAGTTGATATCCAGGGTCGCCGCATTGCCGGCGATCCGGATCTGATTGACAGCGTTGGCCTGGCGCCACTCGACGACGAACGACTGGTACTGAGTTTGGTCCAGCGCCTTACTCTCGGTGAAGGCAGCGGCCTCCGCCCCCAGGCTGCCGGTCGACACCCGCGTCCACCCCGAGGCGTCCAGCTGTTGCCTCTCGAGGCTGAATCCGCTGGACGCACCTGCCGCAGAGTCATATATCACAACCGAACTCTCAATCACAACCGGACCGACGACCTCTTGCGGGCTAACTTCCCTGACAAAGGTGGCCACGTATGCGGACTGGCGACCCTGACGTACGTACCTGCGCAGGACAGAGCGCTCGCCCGCGGCGGCTTTCTTGTTGCTAATGACACCAGTATTAGTTGCCCCCTTCTCCACAACAAAGCCTGGGTATGGCAATTGCGACAAAGTCAGCACCAGGCTCCGAGGCGAGTTGTGAAGTAAAGGTTGGGAAGCGCCACACCCGACCAGCATGACGCCCACGCTCCCGGCGAGCAGGAGACCGGCCCTTGCCCGGCCGGACCCCAAGATCAGGGCCTAGCCTCTCCAGCGGGGCGGATGGTGACCCGACGCTCGGCATCGGTGCCAGTGCTGTCCGTTGACACGTGGGGGTCGCTGGCCAAGGCCAGGTGGACCGCCCGTCTCTCGTAGGGCTGCATGGGCTCCAGAATGACCGGACGGCCGTTGCGGGCGACGTCAGCCGCCAGGCGCAGCGCCATTTGAGCCACCGTCTGCTCACGGCGCTGGCGGTAGCCGGCCACGTCCACGATCAGGCGGGGCGAGCCTGGGGACAGGCCGCCCTCCCCAAGCATCAGATTGACGACGGTCTGGAGGGCTCGCAGCGACTCGCCTCTCCATCCGATCAAGACGCCGAGGTCCGCTCCCTCGATGTCGAGCACGAGCGGCGGGACTGCTGGAGGGTCTCCTTGGGCAGGTGGAGCTGGACGAACCCGGCGCACGGTAACGTCGGCGTCGATCTCCATCAAGCGGAGGATGGCCTCCAAGTTTCGCTTGCCCAGCGTCCCCTCGGGCGGGATGGCTTCAACTGCGACTTTGGCGCTGGCGCCCGCGATCCTCTCGCCAGGAACCGCGGCCCCACCTTCACTGATCACGTCGACCAGGACTGTCGCAGGATCCAGCCCTCCGGACCGGCAGGCGACCCGGATGGCCTCGTCAACACTCGCTCCCTCGCCCTCAAACCGCGCGGGACTATCTCCCATGTGGACTCAGCGCCCGGAGCGCCGGCGCTCCTTGGGTCGGGGACGGCGAGACGGCGGGCGCCGGGGCGGTGGCTTGCGGCGGCCGTTGCCAGGTACCAAGTTGGAACTCGTAGCTCCGGCCGGAAGGACTCCGACCGAACCTGATGGATTCTGCCTCATGGGGGAGTTCTTGGGCCGCCAGCCGGCCCCGGGGAACCACGGCGGAACCTTGAGGCCACCCCATCCCATCATCGAGAAAACTTGGAGGACCATGACGCCGCTCTGGGTGATCCAGTAGAGCCCGATCCCCTGGTTGAAATTGAGTGCGAACACGGCGATCAGCACCGGCATCAAATACGTCGTCTGCGCCATGACCCGGTACATCTGCTTCTCCTGATCGGTCATGTCCGGGCGCTGCTGCTGCATCATCATCTTCGACTGCATGAAGGTCAGCACCCCGGCCAGGATGGGGATGATCAAGAGCAGCGGATGCCCGATCAGGCCGCCCTTCACCTTGAAGGCGACGTCACCGAGCTGGGCCACCCAGAGGAAGCCGGCGTGGCCGTGAAGGTTGCCGGAGAGGCTGAACTTGTGGATGACCAGGTACAGCGAGTAGATGAAGGGCATCTGGATCAGCAGCGGCAGGCAGCCCGAGAGCTGGCTGAGCGGGCTGACCCCATGGCGCTTGTAGAGCGCCATGGTCTCCTCGTTCAGCTTCGGGCGGTCCTTCTTGTACTTCTGCTGGAGTTCCTTTAGCTCCGGCCCGATCCGGCGCTGATCGGCCTGGATCTTCCACTGGGTCGTGATCTGCCACCGGAAGAGTGGGAACAGCAGCCCCCTGATCAAGAAGGTGAGGACGATGATGGCAACGCCGAAGGCGCCGATCGTGGCGGTGGGACCAAAGTGGATGAAGGCTTGG
>PLDE01000105.1 GCA_003135035.1 Candidatus Dormiibacterota bacterium
ACGGCAGCGGCATGCACACCCACCAGTCACTCTGGAAGGAGGGGGTGCCGCTCTTCTACAACAAAGACGGGTATGCCCTGCTCAGTGACCTCGCTCGCTGGTACATCGGCGGTCTCCTGGCCCATGCTCCGGCGGTCCTCGCCTTCGCCGCTCCCACCACCAATAGCTACCGTCGCTTGGTGCCTGGGTATGAGGCCCCGATCAAGCTGGCCTACAGCGCTCGCAACCGGAGCGCCTGCATCAGGATCCCCACCTACAGTGAGCGCCCCCAACTGCGCCGGCTGGAGTTCCGCTCCCCCGACCCCACCTGCAACCCGTATCTGGCTTTCTCGGCCATGCTCATGGCCGGCCTGGACGGGATTCGCAACAAGATCGAGCCCCCGACTCCCATCGAGGCTGACCTCTATGAGTTGGAGGGCGCGCGGGCAGACGCCGTCCGGGACCTTCCCGGGAGCTTGGAGGAGGTGCTGATGGCGCTCGAGCAGGACCAGCCGTTCCTTTACCAAGGTGGTGTCTTCACCGAGGATCTGGTCGACACCTGGATCGCTCTCAAGAAGGAGCGCGAGGTGGACCCGGTCCGGCTCNNAGTTAGCCCCAGAGGTGGGACCCGGGTTCGACAGTAACCACTCTGCGACGTCAGTCGTCTTATTGTCAGGTCAGCCCGCTTTTCCAGGCAGCGTTCCGTTCAAGCGCCGGTCGTAAAAGAGATCGCGCCAGCTGGCGCTCCCCCTCGCGACCGGCATGTCTATCCGCCGCTAGGAGCTCGATACATCCGGCAGTTGCTTACTTCGAGAGCGTTGACAGCTCGAAACCGGCCGGCTACAGACTCCTGATCTGGGAGCCAAGGAGTCCCCGGGAGGACGGAAGATCCTTGAATTCGAACTTAGACCACCGTCAGCGATGCTGGAACGCCAGTCCTCCGCAGCCTCGGCCCGACTCCAACAGGTGACGGAAGGGCGACCTACGACCGACACAGACAGGTCTTCGCGACCAATATTGGCTGTCGCAGCTAGTTGACAGTCCTGTCGCGCTCCGTTACCATGTTCCGTTAGACGGGTAACAGGGTCTCCTGAGCGCGGTATTTCTCACGGATCGTCGGGCGCCGCGGTGTGCAGGCGGGCTTCCGGCTTCCAGTCCTCGTCGGTGGCTTACAAACCCTAGCCGTCGGTTCGACCTGTGGACGAGGTCGGGCGGGAGAGCATCGAGGAACTGGAGCCACCCGGATGGGAATGGAGCGCGCGGCATGAGGCGCCGTCACACCGTCAGCGTGGTGGTGCCTACGCGCAACGAGGGGCCTAACTTGGCGGCGCTCCACCGCGCCCTTGGCGCCGCCTTGCGGGGCATCTCCTCGGAAGTGATCTTCGTCGACGACAGCACGGACTCGGAGACCCGTCCATTGCTAAGGGCGATTGCCGCAGCTGATCCTCATTGGCGGGTGGTTGAGCGCGCCCCAGAAGAGCACACGGGGCTGGCGACCGCGGTGTCGACCGGACTGAGGTTGGCTTCCGGGAAGGTCGTCTGCGTCATGGACGGCGATCTGCAGCATCCCCCTGCGGCCATTCCCGCATTGGTCGCTGCAATTGAAGCTGGCGCCGACATCGCGGTGGCATCGAGGTATATGCCGGGAGGCAGCGCCGCCGGGCTGGGCAGCGCTGGACGGAAGATTGTCAGCCGAGGCGTCTCGTGGATCGCCAAGACCTTCTTCGCCGAGGCGCGTCGGACGACAGATCCCTTGAGCGGATTCTTTTGCGTACGGCAGGACGCAGTCGTCGGGATGGAACTTAGGCCGATTGGGTTCAAGATCCTTCTTGAGCTCTTGGTCTGCCTACCGGACGCCAGGGTGGTCGACGTGCCCTTCGTCTTCGCGGACCGGTACTCCGGCACCAGCAAGGCGACCCTGGCTCAGGGGATGCTATTCGGCAAGCACCTGCTCTCCCTCTTTGTCTACGTTCCCCTGACGGCGCTGCTAGGCAAGATCGCCATCTCGGCCGGGACCGGCATCGCTGCCTTCGCGATCGGGATCGAAATATTCAAGTCCGTCGGAGTGTCGACGCCCGATACCTGGGTCCTCGCTGCCGCTGCGAGTCTGGCCGCCGGACTCTCGGTGTACCACCTGCTCACCTTCAGAAGGTCTTTCTGGAGCCGAGGCATGGCTGGGCACAAGTTGCCCTGGGCTCTCGGGCTCTCCAGCACCGTGGGCGGAGTTGCATGCTTCCTGATTCTCATGGCACGTGCCCATCTGGCCACCGTCATCCTCGCAGTGATGGCCCAATTGGTAGCCGTCCTGATCGGCTACGGCCTCTCCCGATACACCCGCAGCCAGACAGCGGCTCCGCTCGCACACGACGCCGTGGGGCTGGCTGACGAGGAGTGGTTGCAGGGCCTGGCTCGCCGGCTTGGGGCAGAACGGGCATGGTGGTTGGAGCCTCGCGCGGCGCGTCCGAAGGGCTCTGGTATTGAGTCAACCGTGCCGCCTTCGATAGTCAGCCATGTCCTACTTTCGCGCCAGCCCCTGCTGGTGGTAGAGCTGCCCTCAAGTCGGCCGCAGGCGCGGGTCAACGTGGGCACCTACAGTCTGATGCTAATTCCCGAGTTGGCGCCTGGCCGACGGGTCGCCAAGATCGCCGCCCTTGCCCGGGCCAACCAAAACCCGTTTTCTGCACGTGATCTCCACGGCGCGCTCGCCTGGCTCAGTCATCGTCCAGGGCCCGTCGTCGCTCCCGAGGCTAACCCGGCACCCGCCCTGGGCACTGTCGCCAGCCAGCCGTGACCCTGGTAGCTCCGTCCCAGCGCGGTTCGGCGGCCTGGCCGCTCGAGCTCTTTCGTCGGACTCGGGGTCGACTGGCCCGGGCAAGCCGGTTCGCGCTCGTTGGTCTAGTTAGCCTAGGGGTGAACCAGGCCGTGCTCTGGGCACTGGTGACTTTCACCGGGATGTCGTACCTACTCGGGGCAGTCTTCGCCAGCCAAGCGTCTACGCTGGTCGCCTACCTGGCCAATGAATTCTGGGTATTTCCGGGACGTAGCGAGGCGGGCCGCCGCTTTCAGTGGGTGCGACGCCTAGTCGTCTTCGATTCACTGAATTCCGCGTCTCTGCTGCTTCGCCTGCCCGTTCTCTTCCTGCTCACCAGCGGTCTGCACGTCAACTATCTGATCAGCAATATGGCCGCCATTGGCTTGTTTATGGTGATCCGATTCTTCGTCGCGGACGCCTGGATCTGGCGCGCCCCACCCGTTCCTAACACAACCCCACTAATAGGTGCTTTTGATGACTGACGTTAGCTCCGAGCGCTCGATCCTTTATGACCTGGATGGCTTGGCCATGGTCAGGTCCAGAGTTCGACTCCCCGAGCTGGAGTCTTTCCGAACCGAACTGGCCCGTGATCCAGACCTAGTCATCGAGGTCAGCGCGGCAGTTAAGGGAACGCCGGCGGCGGAGCCCTGGCCGTCCTACAGCTACCGTGAGTTCATGGGTAGCGTCACAGCGAACTTCGACGTCACCATGGGCCCGCCCGCGGTCGTGCGGGCAGCGCCGTTACTAGCGCTGTCGCGACATGTGCTCTACACAAATGTGGTCGAGCCGCTGCTGCGTTTCATCATCGCTAGTCGAGGGCGGATGCTGGTCCATGCTGGGTGCATAGTGTTGGAGGGCCAGGGTGTGATGTTGTCGGCCCGTACTGACACGGGAAAGACGGCGACTATCTTGCGCCTCCTGCGCGCCAGCGGGGGATCCTTTCTCTCCGACGACATGACGATCCTCTCTCCCACCGGTGAGGCGAGTAGGTATGCCAAACCCCTTACCATCAGCGCTCACACCCTGCGCGCAGTGCCCCACAACCGCCTCCGCATGAGCCAGCGTGCCGCGCTTGCCGTGCAGAGCCGGCTGCACTCTCGCAGCGGCCGGGGCGTGGGTAAGTGGTTGGGTGAGCGGCCCCTGCCGATCATGGCCATGAACAGCTTGGTTCAGGCGGTGATTCCCCCGCCGAAGTATCGTGTCGACCAGCTTGTGCCTTGTCAGTTCGACGGGAAGTGCGCCGTCCGGAAGCTGTTCCTCATCGAGCGCGGCTCACCGCCGCTCAGAGCCGACGTGCCCTGGGCCGAGGCCCTAGAGCAACTGCTGCTCAACACTGCCGATGCCTATGAGTTTCCCCCCTTTCGGACCATGGCACCACAGCTACGCATCGCCGGCCTCACCTTCGAAGAGGTGCAAGCGATCGAGCGCGATGTGTTGCGTGGAGCGCTCGCCAATATGGAAATTGTGCGTTTGAGGGTCGCCGACTTTAGCTGGCCGGAACTCGTCAAGGCCTCCGTGGGAGGGCCGCTTGAGGAGGGAGGTGCGGAGACGACGTCGAGGGGTCGGGAGGCCGCCGAGCCTTTAGTCGTCGCCGCAGCGGGCCGGTTGAGTGTCCAAGAAGACACGTAGCCAGCGGCCAGCGCGCCCCTGGGCGCGCAAGCGAGCAGAAGCGAAGTCCTCGGGCGCAGATGAAGCTAAGGCAGGGGATGCCGGCACTTCGCCTCCGCAGCCGGCCGGGGCCAAGCCGCCCGCGTCTGGCGCGAAAACTGTCAACAGGCGCAACGCC
>PLDE01000220.1 GCA_003135035.1 Candidatus Dormiibacterota bacterium
CCACTCCGTGGGACTTGACTCCTGGAACGAGCTGCTTCGGCTACTCTCCTCCGCCGCTGAACTAGCTCGGGGGTCCCTACAGACCAAAATGGGTTGTTGGAGGGAGAGACTGGCCCCCGATCAGGAGCGCGGACCATCCCATCACGTTTAGGAGCCACCGGATGAGCACCACTCGCGGCTTCGTCATCGGCGCCGAGGAAGTCGAGGCGCAGGACGGCTCGACTTCCCAGACAGGGATCCTTTCACGGGAAATCTAGTGGCAACCGTCGCCGCCTCCGAGCCTGTTGATGTCGACCGCGCTGTCGCCAAGCCCGACCAGGCCTTCGCTGTTGGTCCCAAAGCTCCCCGAGCGAGCGACGAGAAGTCTTCCTAAAGGCAGCTGCGGTTGTCGACGGCAAGGCTCGGAGGTTGGCTTCGGCCATGACCTCTGAGACCGAAGGGACCTCCGGGGGGCATGTTCAACGCCGGCCTGGCGGCCAGCATCCTGCGCGAGGCGGCCGCTGCGGTCACTTTCCCGCCTGGCCAGGTTCTTGCCACCGATACCCCGGGAGCCCTGTCACTGGCGATCCGCCAACGGAGGGGGGGTAGTAGCCGCCTTCGCCCCCTCGAACGCTCCCCTGACATCAGGACTTCTTTTGGTGGACGTATTCCGTGAGGCGGGCCTTCCGCCTGGGTCGGCAACGTCATCGCCAACGACCCCTCCGACGCAGCCGCGATCTTGGAAGCGCTGATCTCAGATCCGCGATTCGCCCGGGTCAGCTTCACGGGACCGACGCGCGTCGGCCGGATCATCGGCGAACTGGCCGCGCGCAATCTCATGCCCGCCGTTCTCGAGCTGGGAGGCAAGACCTCCCTCATCGTGCTGAACGATGCGAATCTGGACTGTGTCGCCCAGGCGGTGGCATTCGCCGTCTACATGAATTCAGGTCAAATCGGCATGTCGGCGGACCTGGTCATAGTCCAGCGCGAAGTGGCACCGGATTTCATCAAGCAGCTGTCAGATCGAGCCGCCAGCCTGCCGAGGGGGGATCCCCGCGACCCACAAACCATTGTCGGGCCTCTGATCAATCAGGAGGCCGCCCAGCGCGTAGCGTCGATAGTTGGCGAGGCTGTTTCAGCGGGGTCGAAGCTGGAGGCTGGAGGAACCGCGCCCGAAGGGGCGGTTCTTGCCCCAACTGTCCTCAGTCAGGTCAAGGACGACATGCGGATCGCCCGTGAGGAGATCTTCGGGCCTGTCTGCACGGTCGAAGTGTTCGCCAGCGAGGATGACGCGGTTGCCGCCGCCAACCGGACTAGCTACGGCCTGACCGCCGGAATTCTCACCGAGGACATCAGGAAGGGCTATGCGATCGCCCCGAGGCTGCAGACGGGGATCGTCCATGTGAATGACCAATCCGTGGACGATGAGCCCCGGGCGCCATTCGGTGGAGTCGGCGACTCCGGTTACGGTCGCTTTGGCGGCCAGTCCGGAAGTGACGCCTTCACCACAACGCGCTGGATCACTCTGCAACTGGGACGTCGGTGGTTCCCGTTCTGAGCGGTGCCCCGCGCCAACCTACGTCGATGGCGCGTGAACAGAATGCGGAGACGCGACCACTCAACAAGAAGCAGGACCACGGACGGACGGTCGGATCGGTACTTCGCGATCACCGCTCCTGAAGATCACCCGCCTTGGAGATTGCAAAGCCGGCGACGAAGCGGGCTGCGGCCGCTCTTCCTGCAACCAGGCGGTAAGCCCTGCCTCGGCTCGTTCGCGCCTCGCGGCACACTAGACTCCGACCTTGGCGGGGCGTGGTGCAGGGGTAGCACGCCACTTTTGGGAAGTGGAGGTCGGCGGTTCAAATCCGCCCGCCCCGACCATTCCGGCCAAACGCCTACGGCAGCTTGGCCAACAGTTGCCGAGCAGCCATGGCCCGGTGGCTGATCTCGTCCTTATGGGCCCGGCTCATCTCCGCCATCGTCCGCTGTTCGCCGGTGGGAATAAAGATGGGATCGTAGCCGAACCCACTTCGGCCCCGCGGCTTGGTCACCAGGGTTCCATCGAGCCGGGACTCAGTCACGATCATGGCCGCCTCGGCTCCCGCAGCGGGCAGGACAAATGCCAACGCGCAAACGAAGGTCGCCCGGCGCTGNNCCATCCACCTCGCCGTATGGATTCCGGGCCAGCCATCTAGGGCGGCCACCTCGATGCCGCTGTCGTCCGCTAGGGCGGGAAGGCCGGTCCCCTTCGACACCGCCTGGGCCTTGATCGTCGCGTTCTCGAGATAGGTGGTCCCGTCCTCCACCCACTCGATCTCATGACCGCCGGGCGCCTGGTCGATCTCCAGCAGCCGCCAGGACACCGCGCGCAGCAGGCGCCGCAACTCGGCGGCCTTTCCGGCATTGCGACTGGCCACCACCACGTGCAGTGGTAAGTCCCGGAGGGGCAGATCGGCCCTACCGGAGGCGCTGACGGTCATGGTGATGGACAGAGGGCCGCTGACTGGACCAGCAGGATCTCGTTGATCCCTACCCGGGCGAGCCCGATAAGTGCGCCCAGGTCGGACTCGCTGAAAGGCTCCCGCTCGGCGGTGCCCTGCACTTCGATGATGCCGCCATCGGCACCCATGACCACGTTGATGTCGGTGCTCACCTGGGAGTCTTCGCGATAGTCGAGATCGAGCAACGGGGTTCCAGCCAGCAGCCCCACGCTCACCGCCGCTACCTGGCGCACCAGGGGCGATGCGGCGACCATGGAGGCCTCCTGGAGCCGCCGGCAGGCCAGGGCCAGGGCAACGTAGCCACCGCTGATGGCGGCCGTCCTGGTGCCGCCGTCGGCGTGGAGCACGTCGCAGTCGACGATCACGGTGCGCTCACCGAGCCGGCCCAGGTCGACGGCTGCCCGGAGACTGCG
>PLDE01000155.1 GCA_003135035.1 Candidatus Dormiibacterota bacterium
CGTTGTCGCGGGCCAACGCCGGATGAGCTCGAAACTGGTCGCTGATGACCGCCGCCAGGTAGGCGCTTAGGCCGTCCTCCGAACCACCCTCCCCGGTCCCGGTCTCAGCCAACGGCCCGAGCCTGGTCGGACGGAACCTCCCGGGCGCTGTCCAAAGCCATGACCGCAGCCTCGGCAACACCCTCGCCGGTGAGGCCGTACTCGGCCAGAAGCTCGGCCTGGGTGCCGTGAGGAAGGAAATGATCGGGCAGGGCCACCTGGCGCACCGGCCGGACCACGCCGTGCTCGGCCAGGAATTCCAGTACCGAGGCGCCCAGGCCGCCGCGCCGGGTGTTGTCCTCGACCGCGACCACGGCCCGATGGGCGCTGGCCCAATCGGCCAGCCGGCGATCGGTGGGCTTGATGAAGCGGGCGTTGACCACCGACGCGGAGATGCCGCTGGCGGCGAGCAGGCTGGCCGCGTTCTCAGCCACCGCGACCATCTTCCCGGCGGCGCAGATGAGGACGTCGGTGCCGCCCTCCTGGATCATCTCCCAGTTCAGACTGGGCAAGGGACGGATGTCGATGACCCGCTCCGCCACCGGCCCCCGGGGGTAGCGAATCGCGAAGGGACCCTGGTGGGCGGCGGCGGTTGCCACCAGCCGACCCAGTTCCTCGGCGTCCTTGGGGGTGGCTACCACCAAGTTGGGCACCATCCGCAGATAGCTGAGGTCGAACATTCCGTGGTGGGAGCTGCCGTCCGGGCCGGTGACCCCGGCCCGATCGAGGATGAAGGTGACGGGAAGGTTGTGCAGCCCGACGTCGCAGATCACCTGGTCGAAGGCCCGCTGCAGGAAGGTCGAGTAGATNNCGGCGAAGGTCACCGCGTGCTGCTCGGCGATGCCGACGTCGTAGAAGCGGTCGGGATAGCGCTCGGAGAACTTGAGCAGACCGGTGGAGGAGGCCATGGCGGCGGTGATCGCCACCAGCTTGGGGTCGGCCTCGGCCAGCTGCAGCAGCGCCTCCTCGAAGACGTCGGTGTAGCTGACCCGGCTCTGCCCGGTGGGCTTGCCGGTGATGATGTCGAAGGGCGGGGGACCGTGGAACTTGTCCACCTCGTCGGCCTCAGCGGGATCGAAGCCGTGGCCCTTGTCGGTGACCACGTGGACGACGACCGGCCCGGGCAGACGGTTGGCCAGGCTGAGAGCTCCCTCGATCGAGCGCAGGTCATGGCCGTCGATGGGCCCTGAGTACTTGATCCCCAGGTCCTCGAAGAAGACGTGCGGGGTGACCAACTGCTTCATCCCCGTCTTGAGCCGCTTGGCCATCTCGTGGGCGGGCTCACCAACCGCCGGGATGGCACTGAGGAAGCCGCCGATACCGCTCTTGGCGGCCTCGTAGCGGGGGTCGAGCCGAAGCCGGGCGAAGTGATCGGCCAGTCCGCCCACAGTCGGCGCGTAGGAGCGGCCGTTGTCGTTGAGCACGATGGTCAGGTCGGGTCGCAACGCTCCGATGTTGTTGAGCGCTTCATAGGCCATGCCCCCAGTTAAGGAGCCATCTCCCACCACCACCACCACCTTGCCGGGGTCGGCCCGACGGCGTTTGGCCTGGGCCAGACCGAGCGCGTAGCTGAGCCCGGTTGAGGCGTGGCTGTTCTCGACCAGGTCGTGGGGCGACTCGCTGCGGTTGGGGTACCCGGAGAGCCCGCCCGCCTGGCGCAGGGTGGAGAACTGGTCGCTCCGGCCGGTGAGGATCTTGTGCACGTAGGCCTGGTGGCCGGTGTCGAAGACGATCTGATCGGTCGGGCTGTCGTAGATGCGGTGCAGGGCCAGCGTCAGCTCGACCACACCCAGGTTGGGGCCGAGGTGACCGCCGGTCACCGAGACCTTCTCGACCAGGAAGTCGCGGATTTCCGACGCCAGTTGACGGCACTCCTCGAGGGAGAGGTCACGGCAGTCGGCGGCGCAGCGGATTCGCGAGAGCACCGAGGTTGGCACCTGCCCGGAATCCCCACTGGGGGCTGGCATGGCGAGGATTATAGGCGTGTCTGAACTCGAAACCGGCCCAGGAACGGGACTGCCTGACGGCTGCGCCCTCGCTCCGAGGCGGCTCTGAGGGGTGCAGCGCCACCCCCTGGGCGCCGACCGGCTCATCGTGCATCATGTTGGGGTGCCTGATCTCCGGCAGCGCGCGGCTGGTGTGCCCGGCCCCGGAGGGGCTCCTCTGGAGGCCCCATCTTGGTGAATCAGCCGCGACGGCGGCGCAGTGCGGCGCCGGCGGCACCCGTGCCGGCGCTGCTTCCTTCGAAGTCTCCCTCCCCGGAGTGGCGCCTGCGCTTAGCCCTGGCCCTGCTCTTCGTGTCAGCCCTCTCCGCCTTGGGCAACCTGCTGGCACTGCTGGCTCTCGGCGGGGCGATCGCCCATCTGGGAGCGCCCCAGGGGCCACTCGAATTTGCCCTGGTCTTCATCGGGGCGGTGGTGGGGCTCGGCGGGGACGCCGTGATCCTGGCGGGGACCCTGGCCGTGCTGCGCCCGGGAACTCGCTTCTCCGGGCATCCAGAGCGAGTCACCTGGGGACTCGGGCTGCAGTTGCTGGCGGCGGCACTGGTGGGGGTGCTGGAGAGCTCTTGGACCTTCGCTGTGGTCTACGTCTTACTTCTGGCGGGCCTGGCCTATCTCTGGATCCGTACCAGCCCCGCCGTACCGGCTCGTCCTGTCGCCCGGCATCCACTTCCCGAGCCGCCCAGCCCGGGCAGGTCAGAGCCTGCGCCGATCCCTGACCGCTCTCCCATCCCCTGGGTGGGCAGTGCGCCACCGCCGCCGTCTTCACCCGGTCCCACCTGGGAAGGGGGCCTCGGATCCCCGGGGGGATCTGACTCTGGGCGGGGACGGGACCGAGGTACACCCTTCTGATCCAGGCACCTCCGCCGGCCCCGGCCGGACCCCCGTCGCCCGAGGTGTCCTGGGGGTTTCCCCAGATCTTCCTGGCGGTGGCGATCGCCATCCCAGGGGTGGTCGCGGCCTACCTGGTGCCGGCGCTGGTCGTGCTCACGCTGCATCAGCTGGGGGTGGTACGCAAGCTGAGCGGTCCGGGCTGGACGGCGATCCTGCCCTACTACAGCTTCACCGTGACGCTCACCTTCTATGGGGTGCTGCTGGCGATCGTTTTGATCTTCGCCAGCCGCCGCGGAGGTCGGGCCTGGTTCAAGCTCGGGATCCGCCGGCCACTGCTCTGGGTGGTGATCCTGATGCCACCTCTGGCGTTCGCCCTCCAGGTGCTGACCGGGATCATCTCGACTATCCTCTCGCCGCTTCTGGGCGGGCTCAAGAACCCCCAGGGCTGCGACATCTCCCAGGCCTTCGGGGGCGAGCCCTATCTGGCCGTGATTGGGATCGCGGTTATCGCACCCATCGTGGAGGAGATGGTCTTTCGTGGCTTCATCTATGGAGGGCTACGGCGGAAATGGGGGGTGACCGTGTCGGTCCTGGTCAGCTCGCTGGTCTTCGCCCTGGCTCACACATTCTCGGTGGGCGGCTCGATCCTCCTTCTCGGGCCCTCGCTCTTCATCGCCGGCTGCGCCCTGGCACTCGTCTATGAGCGATCCCGCTCTCTGATCCCGGGCATGGTTCTCCACGCCTCCTTCAATCTGATCGCGGTCATCGCGATCTTCCTAGTGGGCACCCAGGCCTCCTGCCACTGAGTCACTTCCGGGGCGGCCTGTAACGAAGTTGGTGTAGCGGAACTCGAGGGCTCCTGTAACGAAGTCGTCATTCACCGGAACAGGGCCCTAGGAGCACTTCTCCCTGGGGTACTCTGCTGGTCTCACGCAGCACTGGGAGGGGCGGCTGGAGAATCTGCCCCTTGAGCGGAACAGACGTCGCGACGCAGCCTCAACCAGGGGCTGCCACCGACCGCCGCGCCGAGCCTGCCTCCGTCCTGATCGTGGAGAACCACGAGATGCTGGCGGAGGCTCAAGAACTCGCCCTGAGCGCCCGGGGCTACCGCTGCACCGTCGCCCGCCTTGACGCGGGGCGTTCGGTTCTTCGGCAGGCGGCAGAGCTCCGGCCCCAGCTGGTGCTGCTCGACCTCTTCCTCGACGATGCCGACGGGCTCGACTTCGTGGCCGGGCTCCGGGCGACCGGGGCCAAGGTGCTGGTGGTCACCGGCTGCAATGACGAGGGTCACGTCGCCGCCGCGTTGGCGCTAGGCGCGAGCGGCTGGGTGAGCAAGGCGCAGCCGTTTGAGCACCTCCTCGATGCCGCCGAGGCGACGCTGCGCAACCACCCGCTCATCCCCGAGGCGGACTACCGCGGGTTGATCGAGCGGGGCAAGGAGCGGCTGATCGTCGAGCAGGACGCCCGGCGTCGGCTGGCCCAGCTCACCGCCCGAGAGCGCCAGGTGCTCTGGGCCCTCTCCGAGGGGGAGAGCGCGGGCGCCATCGCCGAGACCTTCTTCGTGTCGGTGGGGACGGTGCGGACGCACATCCAGGGGATCCTGGGCAAGCTCGGGGTCTCCAGCCAGTTGGCGGCGGTGGCGATGGCCCGGCTGATGTTCTCCCCGGACGGTGCGCCGCCCCGGTCCAACTGACTGTGCGGATGGACGTTCGCAGCGCCGGCCAGCTGCTGGGCCGGACCGGAGCCGGCTACCGCGGGAACGATCGCCGCGGCATCGTCGAGCGGCTCGCCAACCCGGCCAGCAACCGGCTCGCCATCTGGGGCGCCGCCCTCGCCCTGCTCCTGCCCCTGGCCGGTGCCGGGGTGCTCACCCTGGCGCCCTCGCTTCCAGCGGGGGCGGCCTCACTGGGCGCCTCCGACGCCGCCTTGGTGGCTTTCGTCGCCTCTGGGTTGGTGCTGCTCTGCCGGTGGCGCCTGGTGGGAGACGCCCCCAGCGTCGCCCTGGCAGCCTCCGGACTGGTGGCCGGACTGCTGCTGGTACCGGTCAGCAACCTCGGCGGTGCATCGACCGGCTTCGTTGCGGCGCTTCAGCTCACCGCGGCGGCGGCGATCTTCGTCACCGCCTTCGCCGCCTTCCTACTGCCCGAGGTCTGCGCCGACCTCCCCGCCGGGCTGCTGGTCTGTTCGGCGGTACTGGGCCCGCTGCTGCTCGCGGTGCCGCTGGGGTTCTCACCCTGGCCTGGGGGCGGCGCCGGCGGGGCGACCGCAGCGCTCGTCGCCAGCTCGGTGGAGGCGGGCGCCTGCGCCCTGGCGGCGCTGCTGATGGTGGAGCGGGGGGTGAAGCGCCAGCAACCGCTCTTCGTTGGGGCCGGCGGCGCCATCCTGGCGGTCGCCGCCGCTCGGCTCGCCGCCGCGCCGGTCCTCCCCACCGGTGGCGGGGCGGCGGCGCTGCCCTCCTTCTTCCTCCTGGTGGGCGGTGTGGAGCTGGTGCTGATCGCCGGGGTCGACCTGCGCTCCGCTTTCGGGGCGATCGTCCTGCACGATGTCCGCGGCCGGCGCCGTAGGGTCGCCGCCGAGAGCGAGCTCGACCGGGTCCGCAGCGCCTACCGCGGCCAGAGCCACGACGTCACCAGCTTGCTGAGCGCGGTCGACGGCACTCTGCTGGTGCTGGCCTCCCAGGCGGCCAGCCTCCCGGAGGAGCGGTCGCGGCGGCTGCTGCAGTCCATTCGCGGCCAGATCCAGCGGCTCACCACCATCCTCACCGAGGACCGCAACCAGCCGATGGAGTACGACCTCGGCGAGCTGCTGGCCGAGGCGGTCGCCCTGCACGCCGCCGCCGCCCGCCCGCCCGGGCTGCGCGCCGAGCCGGGGATCGTGCTCTCGGGCCATCCGGACCGGGTGCTGCGCCTGGTCAACAACCTCTTGGTCAACGCCGAGCGTCACGCCCCGGGAGCCTCGGTCCTGGTCAGCGCCCGGCGCAGCGGTGAGGACCAGGTGGAGCTGGCGGTCGCCGACGGTGGCCCGGGACTGACTGGTGAGCAGCTGGCGCGCGCCCTGGAGCCGGGCTGGCGCGGCGCCGCCTCCGCCACCGTCCCGGGGAGCGGCCTCGGCCTTGCCCAGTGCCGCGAGCTGGCCCTGGCTGAGGGCGGGACCATCCGGCTCGCCCCCACCCAGGAGCTGGCCGAACCGGGCCACCGCGGACTCACCGTGGGAATCCGACTGCCCCTCTCCGCTCAGCCCACGGCTGCCACGAATTCCCCAATTTTGCAGATGTCGGGAGCCGCGCCGGATGGCATCAATAGCGGGGTAGCGCCGGACCAGATCCGAAGCACCCCAATCCATGGCATGGGGCAGTGAGGTCAGTCGGTCCGGCAAAGGACTGCGCACCGACAGCGGATGGCGAATCCGACGGGGTGCGCAGCAAAGGAGGCCCACTGATGCGGATTCCCTTCGGACGGATGATTCTGGTCGCTGGCGGCGCCATCGTGCTCGCCACGGCTGGGTTCGCCTACATGGCGTCGAACACCGTCGCCTCGAGCAACGCTGGTGAAGGCGTTGGCCAGGTGACCGGATACCAGATCGGCAACATCACCTACGACAGCAGCTGCCCCAGCTCCTTCATCTCATTGCCTGGGTCGAGCTGCACTCTCGGAGACTTCAGCTTCTACCTCGCTCCGGACTCGAACACCGACATGGCTCCCAAGGAAGTGACCGTCTACGTGGACGGTGCCTTCGGGATCCATCTGGCGGAGCTCGGTAACACCGCCAGCGGCGATGCCATCAACGGCAGTTGCACGATCGGCAGCGAGACTGCGGACCCGACTTGGTTCCACTCTCCTACCGGCAACTACTACCCCGTTAGTTGCCAGGACACCTCGAGGAACACCCCGCTGGTGAGCCTGATCGACGGTCTCGACGTCGAGGCCAACCAGTAGACACGACCGATCGATAGCAATCCGCCCGAGCTGCCGGGGCCGGCGCGCCCCAACCGGTGTTCCGGTTCCCGGAGCTCGGCGGATTTTCGACGGGGAGGTGGGCCGCGGCGCGAGCGACCATCCCGACACCAGATAAGGAACTCAAAAGATGATCAGCGTGGCGGAGAGGCCCCAAGGAGCGAAGCGCTCGCTGGCCCACGGCTGGCGGCTGCGCTTCCCCAGGCTGCTGGCGACGATCCCCACGGTCGCGATCCTCTTCGCCGCCTGGGTCGCCCTCGCCCCCCCTCAGCTCGGGGGCTCCACCTCCTACGTGATCACCGACGGGATCAGCATGCTGCCCCGCTACCACGCCGGCGACCTGGTGCTCCTGCGCGAGCAGTCGAGCTACCACGTCGGCGAGGTCGCCGGGTACCACAACGCCCAGCTCGGGGTGACGGTGATGCACCGGATCATCGCCATCAAGGGCGGCCACTACTACTTCAAGGGCGACAACAACGACTTCGTCGACAGCTACCAGCCCACCGCCTCGGAGATCGTTGGGGCGGAGTGGGTCCACCTGCCCGGCTGGGGCAACTTCATCTTGACGTTGAGAGCGCCAACCGTCACCGCGGTGCTGCTCGGCCTGATGTGGCTCTTCCTGTTCGCGCCACGTCTCAGCGCCGGTAGCCGCCGGCGGAGGAGAAACCATGCCTGATCGGTCCACCCCCACCCAGAATCGGCCGAACCAGAGCCGCGGTGGCCGGCTGGAGGCCACCTTCCTATTCGCCCTCTTGGCCATCTGCGCGGCGGTGATCGCCGGCATCTCCTGGGCCCACCCCACCAAGGAAGCGGCGGTCGTCGGCTACTCCCAGAGCGGCTCGCTCGGCTACAGCGCCCCCACCAGCGCCGGCTCGGTCTACGGCTCCCAGGGGCTTTCGACCGGCGGCCCTGTCTACGGGGAGTACGTCAGCAACCTCAATGTCACCTACGCCTACCGCTTGGCAACGGCAGCGCCGGCCGCGCTGCACGGGACCGAGCAGCTGGTGGCCAAGATCAGCAACGGCCAGGGGATCAGCCAAACGGTGGCGATCCAGGCCCAGCCGGTCGCCTTCTCGGGCAGCCATTTCAGCACCAGCGGGACGCTCAGCCTGGCCGCCCTTAGCAACCTGGCCGAGACCTTCGAAAGCGCCGCCGGGATCCAGTCTGGCGGGGGCAGCTACGCGGTCTCGATCCTGCCCTCGATCAAGGTCCACGGCGAGCTCGCCGGCCAGGCCCTGCGCACCGCCTTCAGCCCGTCGGCGGTGTTCACCTACAGCTCAGGCAACCTGATCCCCGGGGGCACTGGCGGCAAGCCCAACTTCAATCCCAAGAGCGGCGGTTCGGTGGTCCAGCCCGACGGTCGGGCGGAGACTCTGGCCTTTGGGATCCCCGTCGCTGACGCCAGGGTGGGCACCCTGGGGCTGGTGGCGGCGGCGCTCCTGCTGCTCGGCATCGCCGGATATCCCCTGCTTCGCCAGGCGACCTCCAGCGACGAGTGGACTCGGATCGGGGCCCGCTACGGTGCCCGGGCGGTGGAGGCGGGTGCGGTGGACACCAAGGCTGGGCTGGTGGGGGTCGAGCTGGACAGCTTCGAGGGCCTGGTCCAGGTCTCGCGCCGGCTGCAGTGCCCGATCCTGCACTGGGAGGACCGGGGCGACGTCTATGCGGTGGTGGACAGTGGCACGCTCTACCGCTACTCGATCGAAGCAACCGCCGAGGGGGCGCCCGCACCCAAGGCCTGGAAGCCGGAGCCGGGGGCGTTGGCGCCGCAGCGCGCCCCGGCCGCCAAGTGAGGCGCCGCTCAGCGCTGGCTGTCCCCCTGCTCTTGGTGGCTGGGTCGGCCCTGGTGCTCACCTCCGCCCTGGTGGCCGCCCTGGGGGCGACCCCGGTCAGTGCCCAGGGCTCATGCGACTCCGCGGGGACGCCGGTAACGGTGAGCTACCAGACCACGGGCAGTGACTCCGCCATCTCCGGGGTCGCCGTCTCCCAGGTCGTGCTGAGCGGCTTCCCCGGCGCCTGCGACGGGGTGACCGCCACCCTCCAGATCTATGGCAACCAGGCCGGCAACCCCGCGCTGCCACTGAGCTCGGACACCCTGCTCAGCACCGCCACCTCCACCCTCGATGCCTGCACTCGCAAGCCGCTGGCGACGCCGCTCGAGGTGAGCGCGGGCTTGCTCACGCTGCCCCTGTGCGCCAGCGGCGGGGCCGGCGGCTACGTCAGCGTCCACGATCTCACCGCCCTCGCCCTCTTTCTGCCAGCGTCGAGCGGTGCGGTACTCGGTGCGTCCACCTCGGGCACCGGCACGGTCGTCCCGACTCCGGTCACCGGGTCTGCTTTCTCAATCCCGTACGGTCTCCTTGCGCTCGGGCTCGCGCTGCTCCTGGCTGGCACACTGGTATTGGCGGGCTCATCCCGGCGCCGTCCCCATCCAAACTAGGCAGCTCGGCCGAGGACACGTGGGGCCCGCGCCAGATCTTCTGGCGATTTTGATCTCGCTGCCGTGAGTGGCGGCCGCCTACCTGGATCCCGTCCTGGTGGTGCTCTCCCTGCACCAGGCGGGAGTGGTTCGGGCCACTGATCTCAGCCCGACTTTGCCAGGCCGGCCCAACGTCTCGGCTCGAAGGGGTCGGCCTGGTGAGACTTGTAACAAAACCTTCATTGGGCGGAACAAACTCTTTACTCAGTGCAACAAACTGATACAGTTGCGAGCGGGTGGGGAAGGCGAGCGGCGGATTGTAGATGCCCCTAGAGGCGTTGTTTTGTGCGGAACACTGCGCGCAGCGGGGGTAGACCAAAGGCAGGAGGGACCCATGAAGGGAGTGCCCCACGCATCGGTGCCCGCCTGCACCTGTTGGGAGGTGTCGCTTCTGTTCTAGTAGCCAAGTGACTCGCGGCGCTCAAAAATAACGAGCCTGCACTCCTGCTCACACCGTGAGGCTGACACCGTGCTTGAGGTCTTCGCAGACCTGGCCCTCAATCACCGCGATACCTTGCAGTCGCAGTAGCGGCCGGCCTCTTCATAATTTTAAAGTCGGCCTCGATTCGAGGCATCACAAACGAAGGACCAAATGAAAATTCGGAATATCGCGATCTTTGGGGCGATCGGCGTTGCGGCCCTAGCCCTGATCGGGGCTGGAGCGGCCGCGACCTTTACACAGAACACCGGTAGTAGCCAGACAGTCACGGCCGGGACAATGGCCGTGGTACTGACATCTCCTGATGCTCCAGGTTGCACCACAGTTGCCGATGCGTGCCAAACGCTCACATTGACGGCGGTTAGCGCACCGGTCTCATCTACGTTCGACACGACGGCTGACATCATCACCGTGCACAACACGGGGAATATCCCGGTGGTCTACTCCTCTGTGGCCCTCAGTGACAATAGCCCCTCAGTTGGCCCGAACGCTACGTTCGCGAGCGAGACCGGCGTGTGCCTTTGGAGTGATGGGTCAAATGTCACCAACCAGAGCAACGCCAACTATTCGCATACCTACATGTCGTACACCGCTGCGGATGCGCCTACCGGGTATGTCATTGCGGCGGGTGGAACCGACACGTACTCCGTGGATATGTTTGCGGGAATGGATTCGACGGTGTGCGGAGCAGTATCCGATTACGGGACCTACGCGGCCACGAGCCTGACCAATGCTGCACAAGGTGGCAGCTTCAGCGAGACTGTTACGCTT
>PLDE01000206.1 GCA_003135035.1 Candidatus Dormiibacterota bacterium
GGACGTCGAGAACATCCTGCTGCGGCTGATCCAGGCCGCCGACTTCGACGTTGCTCGTGCCGAGCGGGGAATCATCTACATCGACGAGATCGACAAGATTTCCCGCAAATCGGACAACCCGTCGATCACTCGTGACGTTTCCGGCGAGGGCGTGCAGCAGGCGTTGCTGAAGATCCTCGAGGGGACCGTGGCCAACGTGCCCCCGCAGGGGGGGCGCAAACATCCGCATCAGGATTTCATTCAAATCAACACCGCCAACATCCTTTTCCTCTGTGGCGGCGCGTTCGACGGTCTGGAGCGGATCATCGACCAGCGTGTCGGTCAGCGGACCATTGGTTTCGGCAGTCCGCAGGCGGGAGCCCGCAACAAGGAGAACGCCAAGATCCTGCACGAATTGTCGGCCCAGGACTTGCTCCGTTACGGTCTCATCCCGGAGTTTGTTGGGCGCCTCCCGATCACCGTCACCCTGGACTGCCTGGACGAGGAAGACATCACCAGAGTGCTCACCGAGCCNNCGCGGCTTGAAGAGCATCCTCGAGGCGGTGCTGCTCAACAGCATGTTCGACGTCCCTTCCCATCCGGAGATTAAGCGGTGTGTCATCACCGAGCGCTCGATCACGGAAGCCACGGAGCCCGAGCTCTTCCGCGAGGAGGAGCCGCAAGCGGCCTCGGCCTAGATTCGGGAGCCCCCATATGGGCGCTCCGGTTAGACTGGGGGGCCATTCCAATGTGTTGCGCGGCAACGCGCGCCAGCCTCGCGAGGATCTTATAAGTGTCGATCGCTAGCATCCTGGGATACCCGCGCATCGGGCGCTCTCGGGAGCTGAAACGGGCGCTCGAAAGCTACTGGTCGGGCCAGTTCTCGGCGGAGCAGTTGCTGGGGGAGGGCGCCCAGTTGAAAGCGGAGCGCTGGCGCCAGCAGCAGCAGGCCGGGATCGAACACATCCCCAGCAACGATTTCTCTCTCTACGACCACGTCCTCGATGCCGCTCTCACCGTCGGCGTGGTGCCCGAGCGCTTTGCCGGCATCGGCTCGAGCGGCCTCGAGCTCATGTTCGCCATGGCCCGGGGAACCCAGGGTGCGACCGAGGTTGCGCCCCTCGACATGACCAAGTGGTTCGACACCAATTACCACTACCTGGTCCCCGAGCTGGCAGCCGAGCAGACCTTCCATCTCGCGTCGCGGAAGCCGATCGACGAGTTTCTGGAAGCGAAGGGATTGGGGATTCTCACCCGGCCGGTGATCCTCGGACCGGTGACCTTCCTGCAGCTCGCCAAGGGCCCCGAGGTGGGGGGACATAACCTGGAGTTCCTCGATCGGTTGCTGCCGGTCTACGCCGAACTCCTGGGCGAGTTGAGCCGGGCGGGAGCCTCCTGGGTGCAAGTCGACGAACCCTGCCTCAGCCAGGATGTCCCGGTCGAGGTTCTGGAGAGCCTGGAGCACGCTTATCAGGTACTCAGTTCGGCGGCTCCCGAGCTAAACATCCTGCTCGCTTCCTACTTCGCTGGAATGGGCGCTAATCTGGCTACCGCGCTGGGACTACCGGTCGAGGCGATCCACCTTGATCTGGTGCGAGGGGCGAGCGACCTTAACCCGGCCCTGGCGCAAATCCCCGAAGGGATGGGCCTGTCCCTGGGGGTGGTCGACGGGCACAATGTCTGGCGCACCGATCCCGACCGAGCCATCGGCCAGATTCAGCGAGCGGTGGCCCAGCTTGGTGAGGAGCGGGTGCTGGTTGCCCCCTCCTGTTCGCTGCTGCACGTCCCGGTGAGCCTGGCGGGTGAAACTGACCTGGACCCGGAGGTGCGCTCCTGGCTAGCCTTCGCCGAGGAGAAGCTGATCGAGGTCAGCTGTCTGGCGCGGGCCGGCAGGGGAATCGACGAGGTCGAGGCTCGCCTCGCCGAGAGCCGCCGGGCCTGCGCGGCGCGGCGCGGATCGTCGCGGGTGGTCAATCCGTCGGTGCGAAAGCGGATCTCCGAAATCACCCCGGAGCTGCTCAGCCGCCCTGGGGATGGTCCATCCCGACGCCTTTTCTGGCGCCGGGGAGTCTCCCTGCCTCCGCTACCAACGACGACCATCGGCTCATTCCCCCAAGTGCCAGAACTCCGTCAGGCCCGAGCCAGGCTCCGCCGTGGCCAGATCGACGAAGCCCAGTACGAGCACCTCATGGAGAACGAGATCCGTCGGGTGATTCGCTTCCAAGAAGAGATCGGGCTCGACGTGTTGGTGCACGGGGAGCCCGAGCGCAACGACATGGTCGAGTACTTCGCCGAGCAGCTCGGCGGCTTCGTCACCACCCGCCAGGGTTGGGTGCAGTCCTACGGGTCGCGATGCGCCAAGCCACCGATCATCTTCGGCGATGTCTTCCGTCCCCACCCGATCACTGTCCGTTGGGCCAAGTTCGCCCAGAGCCTCACCGAGCGGCCGGTCAAGGGCATGCTCACCGGACCGGTGACGATTCTGCAGTGGTCTTTCGTGCGCGACGACCTGGAGCGAAGCGAGACCTGCGCCCAGATCGCCCTGGCCCTGCGGGATGAGGTCACGGACCTGGAGGACGCCGGGATCAACGTGATCCAGATCGACGAGCCGGCTCTGCGAGAGGGCCTGCCCCTACATCGAGCCGGGCAGCCGGCCTACCTGCGCTGGTCGGTCGACAGCTTCCGCCTCACTGCCGCCGGAGCCGGAGCGCAAACTCAGATCCACACCCACATGTGCTACTCGGAGTTCGAGGACGTCATGGATGCGATCGCCGAACTCGACGCCGATGTGCTCTTCATCGAGGCGGCCCGCTCGGCCATGTCGCTGCTCCAAGCCTTCGCCGACCACGGATACGCCAACGAGGTGGGGCCGGGCATCTACGACATCCATTCCCCTTTGGTGCCCTCGGTCGAAGAGATGGCAGAGCGGTTGCGCCGGGCGGCGGAGGTGATTCCCGCAGACCGGTTGTGGGCCAACCCCGATTGCGGGCTGAAGACGCGCGGATGGGCTGAGGTCGAGCCCTCTTTGAGAAACATGGTCGGGGCCGCACGGCTGGTTGCGGCCGAGCTGGCCGCGGTCTCCTCGGCCCGCTCCTAGCCGGCCGCCGGGAGGGACCGGTGGAAGCCGCTTACCAACCGCATTCGACTGAGCAGCGCTGGCGGCAGCGTTGGGCGGAAATCGACCTGGGGAGCGCCGATCCGGCGAGTCCCAAGCCCGCCTTTTCGATTGCCCAACCACCCCCCAACATCACCGGCTCCTTGCACATGGGCCACGCCCTCAACGCCTTGGTCCAGGACGCCCTCTGCCGCTTCTATCGGATGAACGGCTACGAGGTCTGTTGGATCCCGGGAACCGACCACGCGGCGATCGCGACTCAAAACGTCATCGAGCGCCAGCTGGCTGATGAAGGGACGACCAAAGAGGAGCTTGGCCGCGAGGCCTTCGCGGCCCGGGTCGACGCCTGGTACGAGACCTACCAGGGCCGGATCCTGGAGCAGTTGCGGAGAATGGGGGCCACCTGCGACTGGGCTCGAGAACGCTTCACCCTGGACGATGCCTACGTCAGGGTGATCAGGATCGTCTTCGGCGAGCTCTACCGTCAAGGACTGATCTACCGCGGCCCCAGAATCGTCAACTGGTGTCCTCGCTGCCGATCCGCCATCTCCGATGAGGAGGTGGAATACCAGGAGCAGCTGGACACTTTCTACTACGTTCGCTACCCCTTGCTGGAGGGCTCGGGCTCGCTGGAAGTGGCGACCACCCGGCCGGAGACGATCCTCGCCGACGTGGCGGTGGCGGTAGCTCCCGGCGACGAGCGCTTCCGAGAGCAGGTTGGCAAATTGGTCAAGGAGCCGCTGGGAGGCAGGGAGATCCCGATCATCGAGGACCAGGCGGTGGACCCGCGGGTGGGCACCGGGGTCCTCAAAATCACCCCGGGCCACTCCGCCGAAGACTACGAGGTCGGCGAGCGTCACCACCTTCCCATCCGCACCGTCATCTCCCTGGACGGATTGATGATCGCTGCCGGTTTTCCAGATCTCGACGGCAAGGGAGTGAGGGAGGCGCGGGAATCCGCTGCTGAGATGCTGCGCCAGTCGGGGGCCATGATCCGGGAGGAGCCGCTGCGGCATGAGGTCGGCCACTGCGACCGCTGCGGCACCATCATCGAACCACTGGTCACCCCCCAGTGGTGGGTGCGCGTACGCGAGCTGGCCGACCCGGCCAGTGAGGCGGTGGCGTCAGGGCGGATCCGCCTCCACCCGAGCCAGTTCCGGGGTCAGTACCTGGATTGGCTGGCCGGACTGCGCGACTGGTGCATCAGTCGTCAGCTCTGGCTGGGCCATCGGATCCCTGTCAGCACTTGCGCCAACGGGCATAGCTTCGCCTGGGTCGAGGAGCCGTCCAATTGTCCGGAATGCGACTCGACCGATCTGACAGCTGACCCCGACGTTCTCGACACCTGGTTCTCCAGCGGCTTGTGGCCCTTTGCCATCCTAGGCTGGCCGGAGTCGAATCCCGCCCTGGACAAGTTCTATCCCACCTCGGTGCTGAGCACGGCGCGGGACATCCTCCAGCACTGGGTGGTACGGATGGTGATGATGGGCCTGCGCTTCACTGATGACATTCCCTTTCACGACGTGCTCTTCCACGCCACCATCCTCGGCGCCGACGGCGCGCGAATGTCCAAGAGCCGGGGCAACGTGGTTGACCCCCTGGAGATGGTCGACAAGTACGGCGCCGACGCGCTTCGGGCCTGGGGAGCCTGTGTTGCCTTGGGCACCCAGGACGCTCGCTTCGACGAAACCCGGGTCGGCGGATTCGCTTACTTTGCCAACAAGCTCTGGAACATGACCCGGCTGCTCCACCACGTCTACTTCCCCGAAGGGGACGAGGAGGGCAGCATTCCCGAGCTACCCGAGCCCGCCCGGGAAACCCTGCAGCTGGCCGACCGTTGGATCCTCTCCCGCCTTGCTGCGGTGACCCAGGTGACCAGCAAGGCCTTACCCGCCTTCGACTTCGACGGAGCTATCGACAGCATCTACAACTTCGCCTGGCACGAGCTGGCCGACTGGTATCTCGAGCTTGTCAAGGGGCGCTTGGAGGCGGGCGATGAGGCGGCGCTATGGGTCACCCGGCGAGCGCTGCTGCAGACCGCGACTCTGCTTCACCCAATCATGCCTTTTCTCACCGACGCTCTCGGGGAGCAGTTCGCCGGCAACCCGGCCAGCCTCGACCTGGTCACCTGGCCCGGGGTCGAGCCAACCTGGGTCGATCCCGAATCTGAAGTTGCCATGACCAGCTGCATGAACCTGATATCGAGCCTGCGCAAGTGGCTCACCGAACTTGGTATCGAGGTGACCAAGCGCAGCATCCGGGTTCCCTTCGCGGTCCTCGAGGCGGGTCCCGAGCTCGCCCATCCGGAGGCTCTGGAGTACGTCAGCGCTCTACTTCCCGTGGCTTGGGTGCCCGCTTCCTCCGCCGACGACGGAGACTCCCTGCCGCAACTGGTTGCCGGGCGGACTACCTTATCGCTGGGAAGGAGCGCCGGCCCAGGAGCGGATCGCTGGAAGGAATCCGCTCAGCGCGAGCTGGCCAAGGCGCGGACCCTGCGCGCCAAGCTGGAAAGTCATCTCGAGGGGCCCTTCGCAGCCAAAGCGCCGGCCGCTGTCGTGCAGCGGGAACGCGACCGTCTTGAGGAGGTGCGCCAACGGGAGACCCTCCTGCTCCGGCTGATCGAGAGCTGAGTCGGGACGGCTGAGTGCTGTCGATCACGGAACTACCGCTCCTAGCTCTCCTCTTCCCGGCCCTGGCGACCCTTCTCTGCACCGCCCTGGGCCGACCCTGGCCACGCCGACCCGCCTTCTGGGCGCGCTGGGTGCTCCGCGTCGGGCTGCTACTGGGTCTAGCCGATGCCATCGCGGTGCTCGACCTGCTCCAGCCGGGAGGCACCCTGCAGACGACCCTGTGGCGGCTGGATCCCCAACTCCCCATCTCGCTCTCGGTCGATACCACGGGAACCGTCATCGCCATCCTGGTCTTAGTAGCGGCCCTGATCGTCAGCTTCGCGGCCCGCGACCGTCGACCCCTCGCGTCGGCAGCTCTGGGCCTGGCCGCCCTAGGCGCGGTTGGCGCTGCCTTTGCGGGAGATCTGTTGGGTCTCTACATCGGGCTCCAACTCTCGACTCTGGGAGGCATCGGGCTCAGTTATGCCCGCCAGCCGCGGAGTGCGAGTAGCCGGATGGTCTGGGCGGCGCTGGCCGATCAGACCATTGGTCTGGTCTGGCTGGGGGCGATGGTCCTGCTGCTCAACCAGACGGCCACCTTGCAACTGAACGCAATCCCGACCAGCAGCGTAGGGCCGGCGCTGGCCGGGCTGCTGCTCTTGCCAGCCGTCGTGCGGTTAGCCGGATGCGGTCTCATCGCCGGCTCTGCCGTACCCGGAAGGCCGGGTTCGCTGAGCCGCTCGATGGATATAGCGGACTGGCTGGCGGTGGTGGCGGTACCGACCAGCCTGCTCCTGCTGGTCAGGATTCAGTCCCTCTCAGGAGGCAGCTGGCCGGTGGTCTGGTTCGGCACCTGCCTTGATCTCTTCGGGCTGTTGCTGGGCTTGGTGGCCGTACTCAGCCTGCTGATGTCGAGCAATCCTCATTCCCCGCTTCGGTCCGTGTTGCTCTTGCTGGGGGCGCTGGTGGTGGTTGGCTTCGGGCAGAACTCCACTGACGGAACCCTGCTGGCCCTCATGGCTGGTTTGTTTCTGGAGATTTCCAGCGCCTTTCTGCCGCGGGCCGCGCTCAGCCGTCCCCGCCGGCGGGGGGCGGGTAATCCGCCGCCCTCGCCCCGTCATCTCAGCTGGCAACGGTTGGTGGGAAACGCGGCCACGCTGGCGCCTTGCGGGCTCGGTTTCACCGTGGCCGTTCTGGGGCTCGACCTGGCCCTTCGGAGCGGCTTGAAGTTGGGGTTCACTCCGGCCCTCGCCTACTTTCTCGCCTTGGCCGGGCTCGTACTCGCGGTGCCGCGCCTGCTCCGGGATGCCACCCTGCCTAGTCGCTGGAACTGGGCACTCTGGCTGCCGGCTCTCTGCCTCGGCGCCGGCGCTCTCCTCCCGGGCTGGACCGTGACCGTGGCTGCCGCCGCGCTGGCGCCACCCGGAACGGCTGGGGCCGCTCTGCTCTCCGCTCCCGATCCGCTGGTCGTCGCGGCGCCGGGGCTGCTTTGGCCAGGCGGCTACCTAGTCCTGCTCGCGCTCATCGGGGGGGGAGGAGCATGGGCGCTGCGGCTGGTCATGGGGCCGGCCGGCACTGCCCTCCCGGTGTCTTCTCCGCCCGACCTTGTGCCATCTCTGGAGCACCTGCCCCGGGTCACGGCGTGGCTGACTCGCTGGGGCGGTCGGCCGTCCTGGACCCGGGGGGTCCGGGGCTGGTACGCGACTTTGGCCCGGCTGGCCGACCGTGAAGCTGCGGAGCGACCGGTGTGGCTCTGGATCGGTGCCGCTGCAGTGGCCGCCTACCTCCTCGCCGAGATGGTCAGGCTGTGATCTGGGGTGGAGTGATGGCGGCGGCTGGGTTTGCCGGTGGTGCCATCGCTCTCTTTTCGGTTGGTCCCAGCGGAATGGCCCTGAGTGCCCTGGCGCTCGGCCTCGGCCTGGGCGGGGTGGCCTCCTTGTCATCGGGTCCCACGGGTTTTGCCTGCCTCGCAGGCATCGGGGCAGCCGCTGCCCTGATCATCCTGCTCAGCGGACGCCTGCCCGGACTGGATCGTTCCATTGCCCTGCTTGGTCGAGGGCCAGTTGTCGAGCGGCCGCGAGTGTTCGGGATTCGGAGCCTGCGGGCCATCCTGGGGGCGATGGCCCTCTTCACGGCCAGGCTGCTGTCCGGGCATCTCACCGCCGGGACGGTGACTACCCAGGGTCCCGGGTTCGCCTGCCTCTTCGTTTTCGAGGTGGGGCTGATTCGCATTGGCACTGGCCAGGGGCCAGCGGAGATGGGTCTGGGTGGTCTCTGCGCCGGTATGGGAGCGGCGGGTTTCCTGCTTCTGAGCGCTCCCGGCTNNGCCCTGGCCAGGGCAACGCCCTGGGAGACCTCGGCGTGAATGTATGGCTGGCGCCGGCCCTGGGGGGAGGCCTGGTTCTGGCCGGAGCCTCGGCGGCGCTGAACCGGCGTGCCCGCCTGGTCCCGCCCGTGCTTCTCCTGCTCACCGCCGCTGGGATTTCGGTCGCTCTGGTTGCGTCCCTGGCGGTCCACCGGCCCAGCTTCAAGCTCACCGAGGAAGGCCTGGGAACGCTCACTCTGACCCGACTCCCGCTCGGGGTTCTGGTCGGTTGTTGGGCTGCTCTCGTTCTCGAGTTGGGCGTCGGCCACCGCCCCCGCATCCTGGGCAGCACGAGCGCCTCTGCCATCGTGGTGGGGGTGGCCAGCTGCCTGGCCCTGATGGTATCCGGGGTTATCCCCCTGGCCCTGCTGCTGGCCTTCATGAGTGGCCTGCTCTGGGTGCGCTGGCAGCGGATCAGCGGGCCGGCTCTGCCGATTCGAAGCCTGGGCAGGCAGACGGCCGTGCTTTTGTGCGCCCTACTGGCCGGAGCGGCGGTCCTGCCTTCGGAACGGATCGGGGCCGCGCCGGCCGCCCTGA
>PLDE01000058.1 GCA_003135035.1 Candidatus Dormiibacterota bacterium
TCCTCATCGATTGCGGCTGGGTGGACCCCCGCAGCTGGGAGGTGCTGACCACAGCGCTCGAGCGATTCGGCAGCAGCCTCAAGTCGATCCGCCAGGTCTTCGCGACCCATGTCCACGGCGACCACCTGGGGGCGGCCGGCCAGATTCGGGAGGCCGGTGGGGCGTTCGTGACCCTCGGGCTGGGTGATCTCGAGACGGCCCAGGTCCTGGCAACCGACCCAGCCCGGGCGCGAGCGCGGACCGGGGAACTTCTGCTTCGCCACGGGGCAGCCTCGCTGGTGGCGACGCTGGAGCAGGAGCGAGCCGCCCATCCCGAGCCACCCCGCCTCTCCCCTCTACCCGACCTCTTCATCTCCGGCGGCGAGCTGCTCTTCGAGGGGCACGAACTCGAGGTGGTGCCCACCCCCGGGCACACCAGAGGCCATCTCTGTCTCTGGGACGGGGGAGCTCAGACCCTCTTTGCCGGAGATCACGTCCTCCCCCACATCACTCCCTCAATCGGGGTCGAAGTCCCCAGCGGCGGGCTGCCCCTGCTCGCGTTCCTGCGCTCCCTGGAGCTGGTCCGCGACCTCCCCGCTCAGTTGGTTCTGCCCGCCCACGGCCCCACCTTCGGCAACCTGAAGGACCGGGTCGAGCAGCTCCTCCGCCACCACGAACAGCGGCTCCAGCTCTGCCTGGAGGCGGTTTCCGCCGGTCGTCGGACGGCTATGGCAGTGGCCGAGGCGCTCCCCTGGACGCGCCGAGAAAGACGCTTTGTCGACCTTGACGCCTTCAACCAGATGCTGGCCGTGAATGAGTCCGTCGCCCATCTCGAGCTGCTCGCCGAGAGAGGCGCCCTGAATCGCGAAATGGCAGACTTGCGAGTGGAGTTCACAGTCGCCGCGAGCGACTCCTGATGGTTCGAGGAGGCCCCACCCAGTGACCCCTAGTGAGCGCGCCGCGGCTGTCTTCCACTCCCTCAACCCGGCCACTGAGGAGTTCATTGCCGAGTACCCGGCAATGAGCTCGACGGAGGTGGAGTCGGTGCTGGCCCAGGCCGAACGGGCCTTCCAGCACAACCGGCACCAGCCGATCGCCTGGAGAGCGGAGCGGATGCTGGAACTTGCCCAGCGGCTCCGCCAGGCGCGCGACCAGCTTGCCCATCTGGTCACTGCCGAGATGGGCAAGCCCCTCACCGAGGCCGAGGCCGAGGTCGACAAGTGCGCCACCTCTTGTGAGTACTACGCCCACCAGGCGGCCAGCTTCCTTGCCGACGAGGCGGCTCCCTCTGACTCACCCCGCAGCCTGGTCGCCTTCCGGCCGCTCGGGGTGATCCTGGCGATCATGCCCTGGAACTACCCGCTTTGGCAGGTGCTCCGCTTCGCAGCGCCCGCTTTGATGGCCGGCAACTCGGCGGTCCTCAAGCACGCGCCCAATTGCTTCGGTTCGGCCCTAGCCCTAGAGCGCCTGGTCGGCGAGGCGGGCTTCCCCGAAGGCTCCCTGAGCGCACTGATCGTCGGTGTCGAACCCATCCCGGGCATACTGGCTGACCCCAGAATTCGAGCCGTCACCCTGACCGGCAGCGACCTGGCCGGCAGCAGGGTCGCCGAGATGGCCGGCAAGGTTGTCAAGAAGGCGGTCCTCGAGCTGGGTGGCTCCGACTTCTTCCTGGTCCTGGCCGCCGCCGACATCGACCAGGCAGCCGAGATCGGGGTCAAGTCGCGCTTCCAAAATGCCGGCCAGACCTGCATCGCGGCCAAGCGCTTTCTGATCGCGGAAGAGATCGCCGACGCCTTTCAGGAACGCTTCCTTCAAATCGCCGTCCAGATCCGCGTCGGCGACCCGCTCGATCCCCAGACCCGGCTTGGACCGCTGGCCCGCTCGGATCTGCGCGAGAAGCTGCAGCAGCAGGTGCTGCGCTCGCTGGCCGAGGGCGCCGAGGTGATCCTCGGAGGCGAGATTGCCGAGGGGAAGGGGTTCTTCTATGCGCCCACCATGGTGCTCGGCGCGCGGCCGGGAATGGCCGTCTTCGACGAGGAGACTTTCGGACCGGTCGCTGCCTTCACCCGCTTCCACACTGAGGAGGAGGGCCTGCGCCTGGCCAACCACAGCCGCTATGGCCTGGGCGGCAACATCTGGACCGGGGATGTGGAGCGGGGGGTCGCGCTGGCTGCCGAACTGGACACGGGCGGAGTCTTCGTCAACGGGATGACCCACTCCGACGCCCGCATCCCCTTTGGGGGCGTCAAACGCAGCGGCTACGGGCGCGAACTGCACCATTTCGGGATCCGCGAATTCACCAACATCCAGACGGTCTGGCGGCCCTAGCTCCCGGCTAGAAGCGGCGCCTCGAGGAACCCAGGTTGGGACTCATCGGTTCCCGCCGACGGTTCACTTCTCAGGGCCCAAGCGGAGCTGGCTGGCGGACCAGAGGAGAGCCACCCCGACCACCAGGGCACCGACACCGATGGCTTGGAAGAGCGGGATCACCCGACTCAGCCCGGCGTACACCAGCGTCCCCAAGGGGCCGGCCCCGGAGAAGGCCAACGTGTAGAGGGCGAGGAGGCGACCGCGCAGATGGCCCGGCGCCAGGGCCTGGAGGGTCGCCAGCATGGCCGTGTTGGCCGCCACGAAACCCAGACTGATCCCGATCAAGCAGGGTGCGGCCAGGACCAGGTCGCTGGCTCGGGTCAGCCCGAACAGCGAGGCGGCGTAGAGGGGCGCCGCCGCCACCAGCATCAGCCGCGGGCGCAGGCGCCGGCTCATGACACTGATGAAGAGGCCCCCGGCCAGGGCTCCGATCCCGCCCAGGCTGTACATCAACCCGAGCACCTGGCCACCGCCGTGGAGTTGCTCGCGGGCGAAGACGGGGAGAAAGGGCATGTAGCCCACGCCGAGGAGTCCCAGCACCAGGCTGGCGATGAGAATCGCCCGCACCGTCGCGTGCCGGGATGCGAAGCGAAGACCTTCGACCATGTGCGCCAGGGGTCGGAATCTCTCCCCGAGGTTGAGCTGGGGCCGGTCCGCCCAGCCGCCCCGGCCGAGGACCCACAGGAAGGGCAATCCACTAACGCCCATGGCCAGAAAGCAACTAGCCGCTCCCCAGAATCCGAGCAGCACGCCGGCCACCGCCGGCCCCACGATCCGGCTCACGCTGCCCACGCTGCTGGTCAGGGCGGCTGCCCCCACCAATCCCGAGGCCGGGACGAGATCGGCCACCAGCGCCTGCCGGGTGGGCTGGTCGAAGGCGTCGGCGGCGCCAAAACAGATGGCCGCCCCGACCAGGACCAGCAGGTCGACACGGTGCAGAGCCGCCGCCAGGGCGAGGAGCAGCGCAGTCAGGCTCATGGCGGTGGTGGTAGCGATGAGAATCCGTCGCCGTGATAGCCGGTCGGCAACGGCGCCCGCGGGCAGGGAGAGAGCGATAGCGGGGATACCATCGGCGGCTCCGACCAGACCAACCGCGGCCGGCGAGCCGGTCACTCGGAGGGTCAGATAGCCGAGAGCCACCAGCTGCATCCAGGCCCCCAGTGAGAGAGGTGAGCTGCCCAGGATGTAGCGCCGGAAGGTCGGTATCTCCAGGGCGGCCGGTGCCTGGCGCCGCAGCGAGCTGAGCCACCCCGAACCTGAGACAGCTCCCAGGTCTACCGCCGGTGGGGCTGCCCCCGCCTCGAGGTCGCGGCCGCCTGGGTCGGGTGGGGTCCCGGCAGAGGAGTTCACTGTTTCCATACTCGGGGTCCGGCCCGGCAAAGGGTCCGCTCCTCAGCGTCGGATAGCTGGTCGGGGTGGCTACCTATCGGGCCTCGTGAAGCTACTTCCGCGCTTGGGCGGTGCCCCGCCAGAGACTGAGCACGAGAAGGAGGGTCACGGCACCGGGGATGAACCAGAAACCGATCGGGGAGCGGCTACGGGCCAGGGCCCAGGCAGCAACGATGAGCAGGGCGACGCCGATCGCCAGCTCGGGCGTCTCCCCGACCACGAACTCATAGCCAAACGCCGCCACGGCGCGTGGCCAGCGGCTCATCCCACCGCCCCGACCGGACCTGCGGGGGCAGCCCGGCTGAGCAGCCGGACGGCGATCCAGGTGACCGCCACATAGCCGGCCAAGAGGACCAGCAAAAAGAGGTCCGACCCTGGCCAGCGCACCCCGGCCCCCTCGCCGCCCCAGAAGCTGCCGAAACTCACCAGCATCAGGCCCACCGCCAGCTTCATGGCGTTCTCGGGGACCTCGCGCAGCTGGCGGGAGACGGCAATTCCCACCCCCGAAACCCCGACGACGGCGGCCAGGGCGGCGAGAGAGGCGACCAGCAGGTGTCCCGAGCTGAGACCCAGGGTGAGGACGATCATCACGACCTCCATGCCTTCCAGGAGGACCCCCTTGAAGCTGATTGCAAAGCCGATGGCGTCGCGCCCAGAGCCGGCGTGGGGGAGGTTGGAGAGCCGCTCCACCTCGCGGCGGTAGATGGCGTCCTCGTCATGCTTCGGCTTGTACCCGCTGGCACGCAGAATTGCCTTGCGCAGCCATTGCAAGCCGAGCACCAAGAGCAGGCTGCCGATCACCACTCGGAGCACGTTGATGGGGACGTAGTGGATGAGTGCCGGGCCGAAGACGGCGACCACCACGACCAGACAGGCCAGGGCTGCCGCCGCTCCCTCCAGAGCGGAGCGCCATCCCCGGGTGAGTCCGGCGGCAAGAACGATGGTCAAGGCCTCGACCATCTCCACCGCACTCGCCGCGAAGACGGCCAGCGCCACCAGCACGGTCCCGGTCATCAGAGCCTCCCGCTCGCGTCGATGCTCTTCACTAGACGGCGATTCTCGGTCATACCCCCCGGGGCCCTCAGATGCGGCGGGGGCCGGGGTGTCTCATTTGAGCCAGCGCCGGGCCCGGGGATCCGACCCGGAGTGCCGGAGCGACTACATCTCCTGGCCCAGGATCGCTGTTTCATACCCCGGGAGGCTGGCCAGTTCTCGGCCCAGACTGGTCCCACCCAGAGCAGCCAGGAGCAAGCGCAACTCCGGCGTCTCGAGTCGTTCACGCTCCACGTGGAGGACGCACTCCTCCTCGGCCAGGGGTAGGAAGCCGAGGCCATAGGCCAGCGCCGCCGGTTCGGTCGCTATGCCAACCTCAGCTGCTCCGCTGGCAATCGCGCTGGCCACTTGCAGGTGGCCCGAGGCGTGGCT
>PLDE01000034.1 GCA_003135035.1 Candidatus Dormiibacterota bacterium
GGCTTCAGCAGCAGAACACCCGGTAGTTCCGTCTCCTCGATCTTCATCCGATTCCGCTTTGCGCCGCGAAATAAGGCTCCTGCAGCAACCCGAGCAGATATTGCCCATATCCGCTCTTGCATACCGGCTCGGCCAGCTTCTCCAGCTGGTCCGCCGTGATGTACCCCAGACGATACGCAATCTCCTCCGGACACGCGATCTTCAGCCCCTGCCGCCGCTCGACGGTCTGGATGAACAGGCCCGCCTCGAAAAGCGAATCATGCGTTCCGGTATCGAGCCAGGCCATGCCGCGGCTCANNGGCTCATGATCTGCACGTTCAGCGTGCCCGCTTCGAGGTACAGACGGTTCAGGTCCGTAATCTCCAGTTCGCCGCGCGCTGAGGGCTTCAGCGAGCCGGCCAGTTCCACCACCTGGTTGTCGTAGAAATACAGCCCCGTCACGGCATATCTTGATTTCGGCTTCTGCGGCTTCTCTTCCAGGCTTACCGCCCGCCCGTTTTTATCGAACTCCACCACGCCGTAGCGTTCCGGATCATGCACCGGATAGGCAAAGACGGTCGCGCCGCTCTTCACTGCCGCCGCTGCCTGCAGTTGCTGCGAGAAAGACTGCCCGTAGAAAATGTTGTCGCCCAGAACCAGGGCGCATGGGTCGCCTCCGATGAACTCCTTCCCGATCAGAAACGCCTGCGCCAGTCCGTCCGGGCTCGGCTGCACCGCGTAGCTCAGGTTGATGCCCCATCGGTGGCCATCGCCCAGCAGTTCCTCAAACCGCGCCGTGTCCTGCGGCGTTGAAATCAAAAGGATCTCGCGTAGTCCAGCCAGCATCAGCGTGCTCAGCGGGTAATAGATCATCGGCTTGTCGTACACCGGCAGCAGCTGCTTCGAGACCACATGCGTAACCGGATAAAGCCGCGTTCCCGACCCCCCGGCGAGAATAATCCCTTTCATTGTGCGAGTCGCTCCCCGTAATTCTGCTCTATCCACTGCAGGTAGGCTCCCGTACGCACGTTCTCCACCCAGGCGAGGTTGTCCAGATACCACTGCACCGTCCGCCGCAGCCCGCTCTCGAACTGCTCTGCCGGACTCCAGCCCAGCTCCCGCGAAATCTTCGTCGCATCGATCGCATACCGCCGGTCATGTCCCGGCCGATCCTGGACAAACGTCAGCAGTTTCCTGCGCGGGCCGATGGCCGGATTCGGACTCATCTCATCCACCAGATCGCAGATTGTATGCACCACATCCAGATTCTTCTTTTCGCTGTTGCCCCCGATATTGTAGGTCTCGCCTGCCCGGCCCCGCTCCAGAACCGTGCGGATCGCCGCACAATGGTCCCCGACGAAAAGCCAGTCCCGCACATTCGCTCCGTCCCCGTAAACCGGCAGAGCCTTCCCTTCGAGCGCGTTCAGGATCATCAGCGGGATCAGCTTCTCCGGGTACTGGTAGGGGCCGTAGTTGTTCGAGCCGCGACAGATCAGCGTCTCGAGCGCGAACGTGCGCTGATATGAGGCGACGAGCAGGTCGGCGCCGGCCTTCGTCGCGCTGTAGGGAGAGGACGGCTCGAGCGGCGAGCTCTCCGTGAACGAGCCCGCTTCGATCGAGCCGTAGACCTCGTCGGTCGAGACCTGCANNGCGATCGAGCGGTCGACGTGCGTCTCGGCGGCGAAGTTGACGATCGCGCCGGCGCCCGCGAGCGCGTGGTCCACCGCCTCCGGGTCCTCGATCGCGCCGTGAACGAACGCGAAACGCGCGTCAGCCTCGAGGTCGCGCAAACTCTCGCGGCTGCCGGCGTAGGTGAGCTTGTCGAGCACGGTCACCGCGTAGCCCTCTCCCTCCCCCAAGAGTAGGCGTACGAAGGCCGATCCGATGAAGCCCGCCCCGCCGGCCACCAGGATCCGTCGGGGTATCCCCGGGCCGGCCGGCGCTAGCGACCACGCTTGAGCCACTCAGATGTTCTCGATCGACCAGTCGAAGCCGATCCGGGGGTCGTTCCAGGGGATCCGGCCCTCGTCGGGCTGGTCTCGGTTGTAGGCCTCGGTCACGTAGTAGCAGAGGAGGAGGTCCTGGAGGTCGAGGACCTGATAGCCGTGCGCCACCAGGGGCGGGATCGCGATCATCTTGGGGGAGTTCTGGCCCGCCACGAGCACCTGGGTCCGGCCGGCGCTGGCTGAGTCCGGGCGCAGGTCGACCAGCACCACCCGGGCATTGCCCTTGACGATGTCCCAGTAGTCCCACTGCCGTCGATGCCAATGGAAGGCCTTGATCAACTCGGGAGGGTTGCCCCCCCGGGCATAGGCCAGAGAGCGCGACATCTGGGCGAACCCGTGCTCGGGCAGGAAGGGCCGCCCCTCGTCGTCGACGTCGCCGCGCCTCAGCTGCTCGAGGAAGTAGCCCCTCTGGTCGGCATGGACTTGCAGGGTCTTGACCATGACCCCCTCGATGCGACCCTGGCGCTCGCCGGGGGGAACCGTCCGCATCGAGTTGAGGACCGATTCCGCATCGGCGCTGAGCGCTTGCCATGCCATCAGCTCGACCTCCAGAGAGTGCTCATGCCAGGCTGACTCGCGAGTGGTCGCCGAGCATGAGCTTGTGGGCCTGAGGCCGGGTGTCGCTCTTCTCGATCACCACGTCGCGGCCGATCAGGGAATCTTCGATCTTGCCGACGCCCCTGATGGCTGTGTTCTCCAGCACGATCGAGTGCTCGATCTCGCTGCCCTCCAGGAGGACGTGGTGGTAGAGGGCGGTGAAGGGGCCCACGAAGGAGTCGACCACCCGGGTGTGGGCCCCGATGATGGCGGGGCCGCGAATGGTGCTGCCAATCACCTCGCTTCCCTCCTCCAAGATCACCTTGCCGAGGAGCTTGGAGTCATCGGCGACTCGCCCCTCTCGACGCTCAGGGAGCATGTCCAGCACCACCCGGTTGCACTCCAGCAGATCGTCCATCTTGCCGGTGTCGACCCAGTTTCCGGTGACCACGTGGGGGATCACCCGGCGGCCATGGTCGATCTCCCATTGGATGGCGTCGGTGATCTCCAACTCGCCCCGCTCGGAAGGGGCGATCGCGTCCACCGCCTCCAAAATACCCGACTGGAACAAGTACACCCCGACCAGAACCAGGTTGGAGCGTGGGGACTTGGGCTTCTCGGTTAGCCGCACCACCTGCTCCCCGGCCAGCTCGGCCACGCCGAAGCGTTCGGGATGGTCCATCTCTTTGAGCAGGATGAGGGCGTCGGGGCGCTCGCGCTGGAACTGATCGACCACCCCGGTGATGCCTCCGGTGATGAAGTTGTCGCCGAGGTACATGACAAAGTCCGAGTCGGCGAGAAAGTCCCGGGCGGTCGCCACCGCGTGGGCCAGGCCCATCGGCGCGAGCTGCGGGATGTACTCCACCCGCGCTCCAAAGCGGGAGCCGTCGCCGACGGCTCGACGCACCTCCTCGCCGGTGTCTCCGACCACGATGCCGATCTCGGTGACGCCAGCCTCGACCAGCGCCTCCAGGCCGTAGAAGAGGATCGGCTTGTTGGCGATCGGGACAAGCTGCTTGGCGCCGGTGTGGGTTATCGGCCGAAGCCGGGTCCCCTTGCCACCGCTGAGGACCAACCCCTTCACGGGGCCCAGGCTAGCAGCTTCGAGACCTCGGTCTGAGGCTCTCGGCTTGGTCGAGCGAGCTGGCTTTTCAATATGCGTGACGGTGAAAGAGCAGCCGCCAGGGAGTCAGCAGAAGGATCTTGATGTCGAAGGCCAGCGACCAGTTCTCCACGTAGTAGAGGTCGTAGAAGACCCTCTCCTCGATGCTGCTGTCCTGGCGCAGGTCGTTTACCTGGGCCCAGCCGCTACAACCGGGCGCCACCCGCAGTCGCTCCCGGTAGCGAGGAACCGTCCGATCGAAGGCCCGCATCTGGGTCTCGCGGACGCTGAGCGGGCGGGGCCCGACCAAGCTCATCTCCCCCATCAAGACGTTCCACAGTTGGGGTAACTCGTCCAGGCTGAAGCGCCGCAAGAACCGCCCCACCGGAGTCCTTCGGATATCGCCCAGAGTGGTCGTGATCGAGGCCGCGTCGCTCTCGGCGTCCTTGACCATCGAGCGCAGCTTGCAGATTCGGAAGATGCGACCATCGCGCCCGAGTCGCTCCTGCCGAAAGAAGGGCGCCCCCGGCGAGGTGACGCTCACCGCTACGGCGCAGACCGCCACCAAAGGAAGTGCCGGCACCGCCAGCAGCAGGGTGCCGACCAGGTCAAAGGCGCGCTTGAGCACCAGATTGAAGCCGACCAGGCGGCTGGGCTGCAGCCCAACCAAGGGCAGACCAGCCACCTCCTCAGTGGAGGCGCCGCTCGTCATGATCTCCAGGACGTCGGGCACGATCTTCACCTCCGCCCCCGCGCCGAGACAGTCGGCCGCCAGCCGGAGGACCTCTTCGTGAGCGGCGCCGCTGAGAGCCAGCACCACGGTGTCGACCCGCTCCCGCTCCACGAGGCGAGCCAGCCCGGTGTCGAGCGGGTACTCGGCGAGCACCGGATCGACGGCCGACGGACGCGCCTCCGGGCCGACTCGGACCCGACCCACCACCTGGTAGCCGTACTCGGGGAACATGCGCAGCCGACCGAGCAGGAGATCCGCGACCAAGCCCGAGCCAACCACCAGGACCCGACTGCCGCCCACCCCGCTGCGAAGGAGTGAACTCTGCAGCAAGCGGATCAGGGCTCTCTCCACGAAGAAGAGGACCAGCGCCGCGATCGCGGCGTCAGCCAGCACCAGCCGGGAATAGGGGAAACCCCGGTAGAGACCCTCGAAGGCGAGCGCCACCACCACGAAGAGGGCGACCGACCCGGCCGAGCCCATGATCTCGTCAACGAAGGTCTGACCTAGGCTGAGCCGGTAGCGCCCGGTGAAGGCGAAGGTGAGCACCCAGAGAGCCGCCACCACCGGCACCGCCAGGAGATAGGCGTTGAAGCTGGGGATGTGGTTGCCGGGGATCGGCACCCCGGATACGTAGAAGCGGTACTGGTACCCGAGCAGAGCCCCCCCGGCGACTGCCAGGGCGTCTCCAATCACCCGCAGGATGACCACGGGCAGACGCTGGCGCAGCCGATGCCGCGCTGCCCCGGCTACCTCCAGAGAACGGAGGAGGGGTTCGCTGTCAGCCGCCACCGTCGTCCCCCACTACCGGCTGCAATCGCCGACCCAGGCTGGAGCGGATGGTTCTCAGTTCGGCGGACGAGACGCCACCAGTGACAAAGAGTGCACCCAGGTAAATCAGGCCGGCCAAGATTGCCACCAAAAAGACATTGAGCTGGGAGAAGAGTCCCATGACACCCGCCATCAACGCTCCGGAAACCAGGATCGGCAGGAGCGGTCGTGCCCAGGGCAATCGGTACTCCAGCCGGCGCCGCACCATCCAGTAGCCGGCCACCAAGAGGAAGACCTCGGTGAGCACGGTGGCCCAACTGCTGCCAAGATAGCCGGTCGCCCGAGGAAAGATGGGGATGAGGATGAAGTTGAGGGCGACATTGACGACGATGCTCATCACCGACAGGATCACGCTGTCCATCTGGCGATCCATCGCCCCCAAGCCGAAGACGAAGGTGCTGTTGACGAACATGAAGACGATCGCCAGAGCAAGGATCTGCAGCGCCGGAGCAGCCTGTGGGTAGACACTGATGAAGGGGGCACTGAGAATCGGCGCCGCGCCAAAGCCGAGCACCACCGCGAAGGGCATGGCCAGGGCGGCGAGCAGACGGATGGTGGCGGTGTAGGCCTGGCGCATCGACGCGATCGCTTCCAGGTGGACAACCGAGAGAGTCGGGAAGACGGCGTTCATGATGGTTTGCGGGACGAACGAGAGCCCATCTAAGAACTTGTAGGCGGCCGTGTAGTAGCCCACCTCAGTGAGAGGACGCAGGACGCTGAGAATGACCACGTCGATGCGGAAATAGACGGTGTTGAGGAAGAAGACCATGGCGAAGGGCAGCGCCATCTTGAGCAGCCTCCGGGCCAGAACCGGGTCAAAGTGGACGGTGGGCACGAAGTAGCGGCGGGCGATCACCAGATATGCATAGACGCAGGTCACCGCATAGCTGAGCGCGTAGACCCAGAGGTAGTCGCCTACCCCGAGATGGGCCCGGGCCACGAAGAAGGTGCCCGCCAGCAGGATCACCGCCTCAGACATGGTGGCCACCGCTTCGTAGCGCATCTCTTGGGTGGCGTAGAAAGTGCTGCGGAGGACGTTGGCCACGCTGGTCGCCACCTGGAGGACGAAGGCGGGAATCACCAGGGCCATGAACCCAGGTCCCTTGCCGGCAACCAGCGCCAGCAGGACCAGGCTGCCCAGGCTTAGCAGAAAGAGGGGGATCTTAGCCGCCAACACCGCGGCCAGGTAGGTCTTCATCTTGCTGTGGTCGCGGCTCGCCTCGCGCAGGTAGACGATCTGGAGGCCGAGGTCACCGACGATGCTGGACAAGGTGCTCAGCACCACGACCAGGCTGAACTCCCCATAGAGCCTGGCCCCCAGGGTGTGCTGCTGGAGCAGGAAGGCGGCCAGGACGAAGACCTTGGAGGCGGTCCTAGCCACGAAGAGAATGGTGGTGCTGCGGACTGCCCGTTGGGCCATGCTCATGATCGGCGGCTAGGGAGAAGCCGGCTTGCGCCGGGGAAACTGCAAGTGCTTGCTGGCGGGGACCACCGCCACCGTGACCAGAGCGGCCAGAATCCACCACTCCGCAGCCAGGTCGTTCTTCCAGTAGGGGCTGTCCAGCAAGCCATGCACGAGGATGCCGACCCAGGCCAGGCTCAGGGCTACCGCCCAGGGATGCGCTCGTGGGCCCGCTCGGAGCACTGGAACCAGATAGCGGACAAGCTCCACCAGGAAGCCGAGCAGAGCCACGAACCCAAGTACCCCGAGCTCCACCCAGAAGTCCAACTCCAGCTGGTCCGGGTAGACGTGGGTCTGAGTGGCCGTGTCGTGCACCTGCTTCCGGTAGGGGGTGATCGCGGTTTGGAAGCCGGCCAACCCGGAACCGGTGAAGGGGTGCGCCCCGATGAGGTCGACGGTGGCGTGCCAGAGCCGGGCCCGGGCCACCAGTGAGTTGGCGGGGCTGTTGGGGTTGAGTTCGTTGCTGATCCGGTGCCGAACCGGAGGCAGGATGACCGCAACCACGAGGGCGGCCAGACAAACCGCCAGCAAGACCCGGCGACGGGGATGGAGGGCGGCGGCCACGATCGCCAGCACTACCAGCGCCAACCAGGAACCCCGGCTCAGGGTGAGAACGTCGCCCAACCCGAGAAGGACCAAGGCGGCCCAGTGCAGGTTGCGGTGGCGCACCCCTCCAAATAGGGCCAGCCCCAGAGCCAGACCCACCAGCGGATCGAGGAAGATCCCGCCGAAGTTGTTGTTCGTCCAGAGCCAGGATGGCACCGGAGGCGCCACGTTGAGGTTGAGGGTGTGATTTGCGAGCGCGCCCGCCACCGCCACCGCCTGGGAGACGGCGACGACGAGCCCACTGACGTAGAGGCCATAGACGACTCGTTCCCAGTCCCAACTCGATCTGAGAACGTTGACCGCGATGAAGAAAAGGACCATGGGCTCAACGATGTAAGCCTTGGCAATGCCCAGCGCCTCCTGATGGTCTGGACTAGCGACAACCCCGATTACCGTGGCCAGCAGCAGGACTGCCACGATGACGCTGAACGGTGTATCCAGACGGGGCATCCGGCGTTGCAGCGCGCTCTCCACGATGAACGCCAGCACAGTCAGCCCCAGCACGACTTCCAGGCCAGTGAAAGGCAACCGCCCCAAAAGGTGGCCGCGGAGAACATAGGCCGGCAGTGCCGCGGCGGTAAGGAAGACGCCTATACGACTCCACCGCATCGGCGGGATTATAGGCCCGGCCCTGATCAGTCCCCCGAGGCCGCCGCTTCGCCTATCTCTGGCGAGAGGGGATCCGACGAACCATTTAAGAAGAGTCGGCGCCGGGGTTCCCCGGAAGCAGTGCTCGCGGGGAAGCCGGCAGTGCCCTGCTCGGTCGGGGGACGGCTCCGCCCCGCTGTTACCGAGGTGGTCTGGGCGGCAGAAGTCCGAGTTTGGCCCTCACCTCGGCCATGGTCGCGCTGGCCACCGATTGCGCCTGGCTGGCTCCCTGGGCCAGGATGCCGTCAATCACGCTGGGGTCAGCCATCAACTCCTGGTGACGCTGCTGGATCGGCAGCAGGGCCACCACCAGGGCTTCGGCCACCTTGGCCTTGAGCTGGCCGTATCCCTTCCCATCAAACTCTGCGGCCAGCTCCTCCTGGGAGCAAGACGTCAGGCCCCGGTAGATGTCAAGGAGGTTGGCCACCCCGGGTGCGGCATGGGTCACGTCGACGGCCGTCCCACTGTCGGTCTTGGCTCGCATCACCTTGGAGCGGATGCGGTCCGGCGGGTCGAGCAGGGCGATGCGGCCGGCCTCGCCCTCAGCGCTCTTACTCATCTTTGACGAGGGGTCGTCGAGGGCCATCACCCGCCCGCCCG
>PLDE01000115.1 GCA_003135035.1 Candidatus Dormiibacterota bacterium
ACCCTCCGCGAAAGCGCCCCACCCGAAACGGCCGGCCCGGCCTGTCGCTGGGGGCCCCGGAGAAGCCACGGCCAGTAGCGCAACCGCCCCAGACAAGGCGCGGCGACCGGCCGGCGCGGGCAGAGCGCTGCGCTCAGGGCGCCAGGCGCGAGCCGTCGCCGAAGGGCAGGAAGTGGTCGAAGCCGAGTCCGGTAGAGCGGCCAGCTCAAGCGAATCGAAGCGGCCGGCAACGGCGGTGGGCACCCGATCAACTGGGGGGGCGCCTCGCACGACGCGCCCGGTGCCGGCTGCAGCGGCCGGATCGGGAAAGCAAGCAGGCGAGGTCGGTCACCCAGCCTCGGGCTTGCCTCCGTGGCGTGCACCGTTGCGGTCGGCCGGAACTGTCCTGATGGGCCTAGTCGGCTTGCTCATTGTCCTGATTTTCATCGCCGCGCTATTCCTGGCGATTCTCACCCGCGAGAGCCCCCGCGGAGCTCCTGCGGCGCTGGGCCAGCGGGCATTCGTCGTTCTGAGCGGCTCCATGACCCCCACCTTCGATGTCGGAGACCTGATCCTGGACCGAACGATCTCAAGGCGCCAGGCTCAGCACCTCCACCGCGGTCAGGTCATCAGCTTCGAGTTCACCTCGCATGCGGGCGGGGCGGAGATCGTGATCACCCACCGGATCTACCGGGTCAGGCGGGAGATCAATGCCAAAACCCAGCACTACACGACCCTCTACGAGACCAAGGGCGACGACAATCCGGCACCGGACGACAACCGAATCCTGCCCGTCCAGGTCATCGGGGTCTACGAGAGGCGCATCCCAGATGCCGGGTATGTCCTCGAGGCGCTGCATCAGCCAGTGGTATTTGTCCTGGTGATTAGCGTACCCTTCGCTCTGCTAATAATTCTGGAGGCACGCCGCCGCTGGAAGCTGGTCTAGTCGACACTGGCCAGGAGAGGGTATTCGAAGTGAGCAGCCCCGGGCGCCTGAGGGCGGGTGGGGAGCAAAGAGGCGAGGAGGAAACGAGGTGAACGAAGACAACGAGGAAAATCCTAATCGGAGACGGCTCTGGATCGTGCTCGGCGCGGTGGGCGCGATCGGGGCCATAGCGGCGATCGCGACGGCTGCCAGCCTGGCGCTCTTCTACGACCCGACCAGTCCGGCTTATGCAACGTTCGCGACCGGGACCGTAAGTCTCACCAGTCCATCGAGCCAAAGCTGCACCAGCACCGACAACTACGGCAACCTCGCGCCCGGGTACAGCACTGCCGGTGACGTGCCAAGCGGGCAGCTGGGTGGTCCGGACGTCATTGTCGGCAAAGCCTGCACTCTCAGCTTCGATTACACAGGGTCGTTGGACGCATACCTCGGCCTCGATGTGTCGGTCACTTCATCTGCAGGCACGGACACGGTTGACTGCAATGGCGGCAGCGCCACGGTTTCCCAATCCTGTGCGCCTCTGTACAACCCATCCGTCTCGGCCTCCACCACGGGCGCCGCGGCGACCAATGTGGACGACGGGATCCAGGTCAACGTGATTGGCAATGGGCCCAATGGCGGAGCGCTACAGGAATTCGGAATCGGCAACGACCAGACCGTGGTCGAACACGGGTCGACCACCGGGCTGGACACGGGATACAACGAGACGGGATCCGATTGCCCTAGCAATACCGACGACTGTCCGTTCGCAGGGGGCTCTAACTACACCGAGACCTACAACGTCTACGTCTACTGGCCGCTGGACGCTGCTTCGACCTCGGGTGACGATCAGAACCGCTACCAGGGCTCCTCGGCCACGATCGAGCTGACTGAGCACTCGGTCCAGGCCGCAGACAATCCCTTGATCTCATGCGGTCACATCCAGGACGATCAGACGGCCTTCTCCAGCAACAGCCAGTATCTCGACGCTAATCAACCCACATCGGGCTGGGGCGCGGGCTTCAACGCCGGCAATCTCAATCCTTCGGTAGATGGCTGCCCTTCGTTCGACAGCAACGCCTACGGCACTGACTGGTCATCGACGACCCCGTATCCGGGGCTGCAGACCTTCTACCACGCGAGCAACTGAGTCGGGTAGTGGGGCGGCCCAGCCGCCCCACCACTCCGGAACCGATCGGAACGACCATGGGTGGCCGATAGCGTCCCTTGACTAAACGGGCGCTGGTACCATCCTCATCTGGCTGTCCGACGAGTAGCTGAGCCCTCTGAACGGCTGGTTCAGGGAGAGCCCAGTGGCGGTGCCGAACGGGTCAGCTGAAGTCGGGGGAGAAGCATGCGGCTCGGCGCCATATTCACGCCCTACCGAGCCGCGCTGTCACACCGGGATCTGCGTCTCCTTCTCTCCGGGGAGCTGATCTCCGCCACCGGCTCCTGGGCCTACAACGTGGCCCTAGCGGTCTACGTCTACGACCGCACCCATTCCGCGATCTTTGTCTCATCGGTCTTCCTGGTGCGCTTCGTCCCGTCGATCTTCCTCTCCCCGTACGGGGGGATCTTGGCCGAGCGCTTCGAGCGGGTGAAGCTGCTCATCTGCAGCGATATGGTCTTGGCCAGCTGGCAGATCCTGCTTTGCGTCTCGGTGATCGTGCACGCGCCGATCGCGGTGATCTTGGTCTTGGCGGGGATAGCGGCCATGACCGCCCAGCCCTACATGCCATCGGTGGCCGCGATGATCCCCCAGCTGGCCGGTGAGGAGGATCTGGCCGCCGCCAACGCTGTCAACAGCACCATCGACAACCTGGTCATCATCGTCGGCCCGGCGGTGGGAGCTCTCCTGCTGCTGGCCGGGTCCGCAGCCGCCGTCTTCGCCATCAACGCCGCCAGCTTCCTGATCGCCGGACTGCTGGTGAGCCGGCTGCACGCCCGCTCTAAGCCCAGCGACGTGACGGAGGGGGGCTCTGCCGGCGTTCTGCGCCAGGTGTGGGCCGGGTTCCAGGCCATCTCCGAGTCCTCGGTGGTGCTGGCCCTGGTCAGCTTCAGCGTGTTGGCCAGCTTTGTCTACGGGACTGACACCGTGCTCTTCGTCTACATCAGCAAGCTGCAGCTAGGCACCGGGGCAACTGGCTTCGGCTATCTCATGGCCGCTCTCGGCGTCGGCGGTGTCCTGGCGGCCTTGGTGGTCAACCAGCTGGCCTCGCGGCCCCGTCTGGGCATCATCATCACGCTGGGGATGGTGGTCTACTGCGTGCCCACCGCCATCATGCTCTTGGTCCACGCCCCGGCCCTGGGCTTCTTTCTCGAGGTCATTCGTGGCGCGGGCACCCTGGTCGTCGACGTTCTGGCGGTGACCGCCATGCAACGCTCGGTGGCGCCGACCATGGTGGCGCGCGTCTTCGGGGTCTTCTTCGCCCTAGTTCTGGCCGCCATCTCACTAGGCTCAGCCCTGGGGGCGGTCGCGATCAGCCAGCTGGGCCTGCGGGGGAGTCTCTTGCTGGCTAGGCTGGCCATACCGGGTCTCGCCGTCTGCGCCTATCCCTGGCTCCACCGGATGGACCGAACGGCTGTGCGGCGGCTGGCCGAACTCGCTCCCAGGATCAAGATCCTGGAGCAACTGGGCATCTTCGCGGCTGGCTCGCGAGCTTCCCTGGAGCGCCTGGCCGGTGCCTGCACGGAGA